>JAZNZJ010000079.1:0-16149 GCA_045594885.1 Candidatus Fimenecus sp.
AAGGTTAATCCTGACCCTAAGTTTAGAAATCCACTTTCAAAACTTATCGGTGCAATGCTTTTAACAGGTCGTGGAACACCATATATCTTCCAAGGTGAAGAACTTGGTATGATGAACTGCGACTTCAACGATATGAGCGAACTTCGTGATGTTGAGTCAATCAATAAGTATGCCGAAATGCTTGAAAAAGGCAAAACCGAGGCAGAGGCTTGGGCAACAATTATGGCAGGTAGCCGTGACCACTCAAGAACCCCAATGTGTTGGGACAATAGTGAAAATGCAGGTTTCACAACAGGTACACCTTGGATTAGACTTAACGGTGACTATGCTGAATGTAACGCAACAACACAAATTGCAGATGAAAACAGCCCGTTTAACTACTATAAATCACTTATGGCGTTGAGAAAAGAATATAAATCTACAATGGTTTATGGTGATTTCCAACCACTTAAAACAAGTGATAAAACATTCTGTCTTTACAGAGAAAGTGCAGATGCAAAGATTTATATTGAAATGAATCTTACAGAAAACACAATTGACAGACCAAACCCAACAGGTGGTAAGTGCTTGCTTTCAAACTATGACGAGCCAAAAGAACGCCTCCGCCCATACGAAGTAAACATTTACAAAGTAAAATAAAAACAATAAAACGGCGGGGTTAATACCCCGCTGTTTTGTAATAAATAATCTTAAAAACTTTTTCAATCTTATATTGACATTTTCAAATTCATAAGATATAATAAAAAGGCTGTAAAAACAGTATGCTGGTGTGGCGAAATCGGCAGACGCAAGGGACTTAAAATCCCTCGGTAGCAATACCGTACCGGTTCAAGTCCGGTCACCAGCACCAAAAACAGAGAGTTCATATTTTTGGGCTCTCTGTTTTTTTATGTATTACGGACTTGAACCATTTGTAAAATATTATGTTAAATAAATTTGAATTTGTGGGGGTCGATAATAACATACGACAACCCAAAACGAGGGGGTCAAGACCCCGCCCTACCGTTTTATATGTAATTTCAATCCCACAAACCCCAATTTATCAAAAAAATCCCTACACTGTGAAGTGCAGGGATTTTTTTATTTTACGGCATTGGTTGTCTTTCAGCAGAATAGTTGATGTCAACACTCTTCTTGAAGAGTAAATAGTCATACTGTGGACGCCAATTGTCGCCTGTTTCTACAGAATTAAACGACTCTTCATCAAGTGCAACATTCATAACATTAACACCCATAACCTGCTTATCTTGTTTATAACAAGTATCCCAGAATGCGTGGTGACCGATATGCTTAACACTTGCGGGAATGTACATATAAGTTAATGCCTGACACTGTGTAAATGCGTCTGAACCAATATATTCAAGTCCTTCAGGTAATGAAAGATAAACAGTTCCAAGAGCCTCATTCGATGTATAATGAGTATCTGTTACCTCACCTTCAGGAACATAAGAATAAACATTTGCAAGTCTTGGAATTTCATAGAAACCAAGAGTTTCAATTGTTGTAACACCTTCAGGGATATAAACAGTTGTCATATTGGCATAGTTAAAGCAGAGTTCACCAACTGTCTTAACTGTTGACGGAATAACATATGTGAGAACATCACGTTCATAATCTGCATAATTCTCGTCTTCAACAGCAGGCTCAATTCTTGAACCATACTCATCATACTTTGCATAACCGTATTTCTCGGCAAGATAAGTATCATGGTCTGTTGGCATACAGATAATCTCTGTTTTATCTTTATTGTAGAGAACACCATCTATATCACAATAGTTAGGGTTGTTTTCATCAACATAAATACATTGAAGTGCCCAGCAAGAGTAGAATGACTTACCATCTATAGAGAGGACATCTGCACCAATATTGATGACCTTAACTTTTTCGTCGCAGTTAAGTGCATACTGACGAATAGCAGTAATCGGCCTTGTTTCATCCTTTTTCAAGGTGAAATTTGTTTTAGGGTCAGCATTGTTTTCGTCATAAACAACTTCCATAGTATAATCAATATCAAGTTCGGTAATATAACCTGTATTACTGAATTTATCAAATTGAATTCCTGTTTCAGCCTCTGAATATTCAAAAGTCTCGCTCTGAACTGTGCGTACTGAAAAATACATTGAAAGTGAAACTGCTACAATAATAACGAGTGTAAAAATGACCTTTTTCAAGCCATAATGCTTATAAGGCTTGTTAATATGAGGTGCTGCAAGACCCGGAACCTGATATGTCCATATTTCGTCTTCGGGAATGTCAAGATGAATATCAGACTGCAAAGCAGTACCCTTCATTTTCTTTTCTTTTTTACTCATAATAACTCACCCCCGTTAACCTGTATAACCGCCGGAAATAGAAACGCCTTCTTCTTGAGCCTTCTTTTCTGTAACTTCAGCACGGCGTTTAAGAACTTCCATAACCATATTCTGCTTTTTGTTATCATAATCCCAGAAAAGATACGGAATTGTCATCAAAGCAAAGCCGATAACATCAACAATAATTGGGATAACAATGATATTTCTTCTTGAATCGTCAATAAAGAGAACGTCCCAGTTACTGTTAAAGCCATATCTGAGCAAGAACAAAGGAATAATAAGACCTACAAAAGATGTGATAGGTCCTGTAAACCAACCGAAGATACCTGCAAAGCTTTCAAGACGTTCACCTGACAAATACATCTGATAGTCACCGATACGAACGTTCATATCGTGACCTGCAGTTGTTGGAACTGTCTTTGTCATTTCCATAAAGAAGAGAACAGCAACGCAAATTGTTCCGCAAAGGTTGAGGTTATCACCGCAGAACCACATTGCACAAGCAATAATTGCATAACCGATTGCACGGCTTAATTGATAGAAAACCATAATCTGCTTGTAAGAGAATCTCTTTAAGAAATATGGTGATAACAAATCGGGTGGAGTACCCGCAAAAGAAATAAGTGCTACCAACAATGAATATGGAAGACCACTCAAACGGAATGTGTAGAAGTAAAGAATTGTAACAAACGGAAGCATACCGTTACCAAGCGAGTCAATAAGACCAACTATGGTATTGATAAGCAAATATTTGTTTTTGAGAACACCGAACATACCATCCCAGAATTTAATCTGTACTTTCTTTTCAATTGGCGGCTGTGGAATTCTCTCTTGAATTCTGCCTGCGAGGTACATTGTAAAGCCTGCTGCAGTAATAAATGTTATCGGAATAACAAAGCGATACATATTTAAATCTGCCCACTCATAACGGAGAGCACCGATAATTGCAGGAAGAATAATTGCGAGAATTGAGTTGAAAATGTGTGAAACCTTTACCGGATAACTACGAACAAGTATTCTTTCTTGAAGATTTGGGCTAATTCTCTTTGAACATTCTTCAAGAACATTACCGAAGCCGAATACGTTATATGTAGCAAAAAGAAGGTTTGCAACCCAAACTCTTGTTGCAACGTCAGCAATTTTAAATACAGGAAGCCAACCGATAAGAATAACCATTATGCACTTGGGCACAACGTCACAGTAAAGACTGTATTTATATCTGCCGAACTTTGGAATAAGTTTTTTACGCCAGAAAATATTACGAGCACCCACCCAACCTGAATATAAGAAGTGTGTACCAAAAGTCTTAAAACAAGCGGTTGCATTCATACCCTCAAGTCCGTTAAGAAGTGTAATAAACTGACTTGTCGGGTCAAATAATCTTGAATAGTCAAACAATATAGTAGATATACCGAATGCCATCATAAGACCATAAACAAGATATACTTTTCGTTCTTGTTTTTTTGGTAAGAAGCCAAGATTATCACACACATACCACCAGATAAGAGCTGTAATATAGCCCAAAGGCATATTCAAAATTCCGATGACAGAGAATGTGAGATAAGGCAACTTATAGTGGTGCATAATGAGGAAACAGCTTGACCAGAAGCCGATATACTCAAGCACCTTTGAGCCTGTGTAGTTTGCACCGACACCGATAACTACGTCCTTATATTCTTTATAGGGAACATATTTACCTTCTGCCGGAGTGTTCCAATGAGTTTTGATTTCAGTACCTAAATCTTTTACTTTATCAATTAGACTCATTTTTTCACTCTCCCTTTCTAATATAATCAATTAATTTTACCACAAATGACATTTAATAACAATGAATTTTCAGATTTATTTTTTATTTGTAAGGTTTGAACAAAAAAAGGACTCATTGCTTATGCAATAAGTCCTTGAATTTTATTATTTTGCAAGAATTTTTAAAACATCTGCAATATCTTTTATTTCAAAATCAATTTTTATATCATCTTTATTCTTTGCACCGTGAGGATTATACCAACAACAAAGAATGTCTGCATTATTACCGCCCCTCATATCGCTTGATAGTGAGTCACCGATAATCATTACCTCGTCGTGTGAAAATACACCAATTTTATCTTGCACCGCATTGAAAAATTCTACCGAGGGTTTTTCAAAACCGATTTTATCAGAAATAAAAACATCGTCAAAAATATCAATTAACCCCGACTGTGTAAGTTTTCTGTTCTGAGCAATATAAGTGCCGTTTGTAACCGCATACTGACGCATTTTTCCTTTGAGTGCGGACACGGTTTCATAGCCATTGGGACAAAAGAAAAACTTGTCCCCAAGACGCACCTGATATTCATCATTAAAGCCGGTAATATTATCAAAGCATATGCCTTCAGTTTTGAAAAACTCAACAAATCTTTCGTGAAGTACTTGTTGTTTTGTAAGCTTTCCTTTTTCAAGAGCTTCCCAGTATCTGCGATTGATTGCAGAATAACGTTCAAGCATTTCGTCAGTACATTCACCCAATGAGAAAACCTCAAAGCATTTACGTATTCCGTACTTTTCAGCCTGAGTAAAATCAAGAAGTGTACCGTCAATATCCCAAAGCAAAGTTTTTATCATAATATTCCAAGTCCTTCCAAAAGGAATTTAACACCAATCAGCACAAGCACCAATCCACCCGCAAACTCTGCCTTGCTTTTATATTTTGCACCGAATTTATGACCGATAAATACACCCACGGCTGAAAGTAATGCAGTTATAACACCTGTTAATCCGATTACGGTAAGTGCTTCGTTTTTTTCATATTGGAATGCAAATGTTACACCAACCGCCAAGGCATCAATACTTGTTGCAATTGCAAGTGCTGTCAGTTCTTTCAAATCGAGTTTGCACTCGTCACATTCTTTACATTCGTCTTCGCCCTTAATTGCTTCCCAAATCATTTTGCCACCGATAATACCGAGCAATATAAAAGTCACCCAATGGTCAACACTTTCAATATAATGGGCAAATTTTGAACCGATAAACCAACCAATAAACGGCATACCCGCCTGAAATCCACCAAAGAAAAGTGCTATCAAAGCGGTTTGCTTAAGGTTGATTTTTCGCATATTAAGTCCTTTACATATAGACACGGCAAAAGCATCCATAGCGAGACCTGTTGCGATTATAGTTAATTCCAACATAAGATACTCCCATATCAAAAAGGACTCATAAAACGATATGAGTCCTTAAGTTTTAACAACAAGAAATATACCACTTTAAATATCTGTTGTCAAGGTAATACTGCATTATGAAATTTTCATTCGAAGCCTGAGTTTATCGCTTATCATTGCAATAAATTCAGAATTTGTGGGCTTACCACGGGTGCTTTGAATGGTATAGCCAAAATATGAACTGAGAACATCAACGTCACCCCTGTCCCAAGCAACTTCAATTGCGTGGCGGATTGCCCTTTCAACACGGGACGAGGTTGTTGAATACATTTTTGCTACCGTGGGATAAAGTACTTTTGTTACGGAGCTTATCATTTCACGGTCGTTTATTGAAAGTACGATTGCTTCACGAAGATATTGATAACCTTTAATATGAGCGGGTACACCAATTTGGTGCATTATTTCACTTACCGTAACTTGCAAGTCTGTTGTATTACTGAGTTTTGACACATCGCCTTTTTCACGGGACCAACCTGTGAACTGATTTATTCTTTGTGCGAGTACATCAATATCAAAGGGCTTGAGAAAATAATAGTCCGCTCCCGCTGTAAGCACCTCTTGTTCAAAACGTTGATTATCCGCCCCAGACATTACCATTATAAGTGGTTTTATATCGATATCTTTTAGGTTATTGATTACTCCAAGTGCATCGAGTCCCGACATAAATGCATCCATAACGATTACGTCAGGATTTAAAACATCAATTTTGTTAAGTATCATCTTACCATCTTTGGGGACAAGAGTCACGTCGCACCCATATGTTCTTAATACATTAGCACAGTTTTTACCAAATTCACTCCCCTCGCCTGATAATAATACCTTAAGATTGTTTGCCATTATTTTGACCTCCATTTGTATTTGTTTTGTGATTTCTGCCATATTTTACCATAATTGGTAAAATATGGCAATATGTTAATAAAAAATTTTTATAAAAATATTTCGACAAAAGACGAAGAAACTCGCAAGATGAATAATTTTGTTAGTAGGCTTTTAAAATGGCAAAAATGACTTGAATTCTTGCAAAAAATGTATATTAGCATGGCAATTATACAGTAATTTTTTGACTATTCTATTTTATTTTAAGACTTTTTTTGACAATGATTTGAACTTTGAAATTGTTGAAAACTCTGTTGAAAATGTTTAAAACTATGTGTTTCAAGGGTTTGAGATGGGTCAAATTTGCAAATTTTGTAAAGTTTTTACCTTTACAGAACAAAAGTGCAATAAAAAAATGATGTATATACAAAATGTATATACACCATATTTTTGAAGGATAAAATTCAATTTTAACTCAATCTCTTCTGAGTGCTTCAATCGGTGGCATTTTTGCCGCTCTGCGTGCAGGGTAAACACCGAAAATTATACCAATTGCCGATGAGAAACCAACCGCCAATGCAATTGTTGAGGGTTGTACAGTCAACGGTACTTTCATCAATACAGAAACGAAGGCGGCAAGGGCAACACCCAATAACAGACCAATTATACCGCCTATAAGACAAAGAATAATTGACTCTGTGAGGAACTGGAACATAATTGTACCCGTTTTTGCACCCAATGCTTTTCTTATACCGATTTCCCTTGTTCTTTCAGTGATTGACACAAGCATTATATTCATAACGCCTATACCACCCACCACAAGCGAAATGGCACTTACTGCAGCTATAAAAATTGTGAACACATTGATAACCGTGTCAAGCAAATCAATATATGTCGCCATATTGGTAACCGTATAGCAATCCTTTTCAAAATTGCCGTGTAAAGAACGGATATAATTTATTGCCGATGTGCCTATTCCGTCAAGCTGACTTTCATCAATTGCAGTTATATTGATTGTATCATATCTGTTTTTTGTTGAACCGTTGATTTCAGATATAACGGGTGCGGGCATAATAATCATACAGCTTGTCATCTGCATACCGCCCATTGAAGCAGTCATTTGCTCCATCATATCTTCGGTATCCATATTCATTCCCGCCATTATATCAACGACACCAATTATTTTAATTGATATTGTGAGCGAATCTGAAGTACAGCTTATATACTCACCCACCACATTCTTTGTACCAAAAAGTTGCATTGCACTGCCAACGTCAATTACACCCACATACTTACCCTGCTCAAATTCTTCTTGATTAAAGAATCTACCATAAACGCAAGGTGTCTGCATTAACATTTGCATATCGGTGTTTCCGCCTATTCCCATCAAAAAACCTTTCTGGTCATTTGCAGTCATCTGGCACATTGCCATACTCTGCATTGTTGCATATTGGACACCGTCAAGTTTTTTGATTGCGTTTATATCTGCATCGGTAAAGAAATCGTCGTCATCTGCCACATTGTGATTAACCGTCAATGAGATTGCACTATTACCCATATCACGAATCATACCAACAATGTAGTCACGTCCGCCATTACCAACAGTTACAATTGATATAACAGATGCTACACCGATTATAATTCCGAGCATTGTAAGAAGTGAACGCATAAGGTTTGTTTTTATGCTAAAAACTGCAATGCGGATATTTTCTTTAATATTCACAGTCTGCACCCCTTATGCATTTTTGTCAGCAATTTTTGTTCCATCGGTCATATTGGGGTCGGGGCTCTTAACTACCTTCTCACCTACAACAAGACCTGAAATAATCTCATAATTTGTGTCATCGAGAGTACCCTTGGTTATCACTCGTTTTGAGATTTCACCGGTTGTACTGTCATAAACAAATACTGAGTATTCACCGTTATTGTACATTACACATTCAACAGGAATCATAATTACATTTTCTGCAGTTGAAAGATTGATTCTTATATCAACATCAAAACCGATTACAACCTTTTCATCGGGATTTTTAATTTTAACCTTAACAATTGCACCGGTAGCACCCGATGTTGTGCCCATAAGTGAGCCAATGTCAATTCCCGATGACTGTGCTGCAGTAGCACCAACATAAACAACTTCGCCCTCATACTCACCGTCAAGGCTTGTGATTGTAGCACCCATTCCAACCTTGATTTTAAGAAGGTCTGATTTACCTACAGTTACCGAAACCATCATATCTTCATAGCTTTCAACTGTAAGTCCTGTACCCGTAGGTACTGACGAGCCACCATTAAGCATTGAACCGAGCATTTGTGATGTATTAGCATCAACACCCGAAGCACCGAGTAATGAAGAAACGTCAAAGCTCTGGTTATTTTCTGCCACGGGAACAAATTCTTGACCCGCTTTAAGATTTACTGCGGTTACAATGCCGTTATTTTGAGCATACCAACCGTTTTTCATTGAGTCATATATTCTTTTAACATTTTCATATGCAATTTTCTTTGAATCTGCCACATTCTTTAATGCGTCAAGAACTGATTCGTCAGTAGTTACTGCCAAAGCTGACTCCGCCTGAAGTGAAGAAAGTTCAGAGTTGAGCTGAGCAAGTTTTATATTTTTCTGTGTTAATTCTTCAGTTTTTGATGTATCTGTTGAGGTTACGGGAATCTGAGTGCTTGTTGCCGCTGAAACAAATTCGTTAATCTGTTCTTCTGTTGCACCGTTTTCTCGCATCTGTGCTACAATTGCATCAATCTGTTCCTGCGGAATTGATTGTGTTTGAGTTGTTGGTTCTGCATTCTCAATTTCGCTCTGTAATGCAGTTATTTCACTCTGGAGTGCTTCAATTTCTGCTTTTTTTTCAGTAATTGATTTTTCAAGTTCAGTTTTCTTTTTTGCATTAGCATCGGATGTGTTTTTAGATTCGTTATAATCATTTAATGCCTTGTCATAATCTTTTTTTGCCGTAGCGAGATATTCTGCCACAGTTGACACATTGAAGGTTGCAAGTTTATCACCTTTTGAAACCTTATCGCCCACCGAAACAAAAACTTCTTCTACTCGCACACCCTGAATTGCAGTGAAATTTTCACTTACACCTGACTCAACCGTACCACTCACATCAAGTGAATCTGTAATTGAGCCGTAATTCACTTCTGCAATATCATATTCAACGGGTGGCTCGGGCTTGAGTGTGGAATAAAGCACGTAAGAAACCAAAGCAATCATAAAGATTATGAACGCAATAATTCCCACCTTGGCTTTTGTACTCTTTTTCTTAAAATTCTTAAACAAATCAATCACGCCTTTTCTGTAACTGCTTTATATATAATTATAAGTTTTTAATTAACTTTCATTTTACACCTATTTGAAAAAAATTCCAATAGTATTTTTGTAAACATTCTGTAAATTAGAGGTATTTTTTCTCATATAAATTATAAGGTGATTATAATGAAGAAAAAAATATGTATATTTTTGTTGAGTTTTGTCCTCTCTTTACTCTGCGGTTGTTCACAAGAAAGTAAATTTGGACTTGAGCAATTTGCTCACAGACTAAATACTCAATATGAAATTAGTTTCAATACCGACGACTTTATGTATGGTCATAATGAAAATGAAGAAAAATATCTTTTTTATGAAGAAGATAATTTTTTGATTTCACTATCTCTTGATGTTAACAATTCAATCAAGGGTGTGTCACTTCTTTTTACTGAAAGTATGGACATAAATTCGGGATTAGATACATTCTGTAAAATCTGTTCTGTTTTTACGGGAGATACTTATGAAATTCAAAAAAAGAATATTGAAGAATGCGGAATAACTACTGACGAAATAAAATATGCCGACAATAACTTTACAAGTACTGTCGGCAAATATAAATATTCTGTTATTTGTAACGATTACTCTGTTACGCTTTTCTGTGATAGAGTTTGATTACTCTCTGTGCCATTTAACGCCCTGTGGTGTATCTTCAAGAACAATACCCTGTGCCTTGAGTTCATCACGAATACGGTCAGCCTCTGCCCAGTTTTTGTCTTTACGCGCCTGAGTACGTGCTTCAATCATCTTTTCGATTTCATCATCAAGGCTCTCTGTTTTTCTATTATAAACAAGACCTAATACACCTGTAAGCTCATCAAAGAGAGTTGTTGCAAGTTCAACAAGTTCTTTACTTGGTGCATCTGTGATAACCATTGTATTAATATCTTTAACAAGCTCAAATACTGATGAAATAGCATCTGCAGTATTGAGGTCATCGTCCATAGCTTTGACAAACTGGTCACGACGGCTTTCAAGAGTCTTTTTAATCTCGTCTGCGTTTTCGGGAAGATTTTCAACTGCGTTCTTCATTGCAAAATCAAGACTTTCACGGCAGTTATAAAGACGTACAAGACTTGCCTTGCACTGTTCAATAATATCAATGCTATAGTTAATAGGGCTTCTGTAATGTGAAGAAATAAGGAAATAACGGATTGGCTCATAGCCGTATTCGTTTGCTACGTCACGTACAGTGAAGAAATTGCCAAGTGATTTTGACATTTTTACATTATCAACGCTGATAAATCCGTTATGCATCCAATAATTTGCAAAAGGAGCACCATTGCAGCATTCACTCTGTGCAATTTCATTTTCGTGGTGTGGGAAAATAAGGTCCTGACCACCGCAGTGGATATCAATTGTTTCGCCCAAATATCTTCTAACCATTGCAGAGCATTCAATATGCCAACCCGGACGACCGTGTCCCCAAGGCGATTCCCAATATGGCTCACCCGGTTTAGCACTCTTCCAAAGAGCAAAGTCCATTGGCTCACGTTTAACCTCTTCAACGTTAATTCTTGCACCTGCTTCAAGGTCTTCAAGGGGCTGATGTGAAAGCTTACCATATTCTTTAAACTGCTTGGGGCTGAAATAAACGTCACCGTTATCTACTGCATAAGCATAGCCTTTTTCAATAAGTGTGCTTACAATGTTGATAATCTCGTCAATGTTTTCAGTTGCCTTAGGGTGAACAGTAGCCTCACGCACATTCATACCCTTTGCATCTGTCCAGAATTCTTCAATATATTTTTCTGAAACTGTTTTATAATCTGTTCCCTCTTCATTTGCACGACGGATAATTTTATCATCAATATCAGTAAAGTTCTGAACAAAATTTACTTTGTATCCACGATACTCCATATATCTTCTAAATGTGTCAAACACACAGAGAGGACGAGCATTACCGATATGAATAAAATTATAAACGGTTGGTCCGCAGGCATAAACCTTTAATTCATTAGGAACAAGTGTTTTAAGTTCTTCTTTTCGTCTTGTAAGAGTGTTGAAAATTTTCATATTACTCACCTTTTTCTTCCTTTTCTTTATATTTCTTCAGTTCTTTTTCAAGTCTGTCGATTTTCGCATTTAATTTGCAGAATTCTTGTGACACAGGGTCGGGAATATGAACTTGGTCAAGATTGTCAACTCGTTTGCCATTTCGCTTGATAACCCTTGCAGGAACGCCCACAGCAGTTGAATTGGGCGGAATTTCATCAAGCACCACAGCACCCGATGCGATATTTGAATAATCACCCACCTTGAATGGTCCGAGCACCTTTGCACCCGAGCCAATCATTACACCGTTACCGATTGTGGGGTGACGTTTGCCCGTATCCTTACCCGTACCGCCAAGGGTTACACCCTGATAAATTGTAACATCATCACCAATTTCGGCAGTTTCACCGATTACCACACCTGTTCCGTGGTCAATGAAAAATCTTCTGCCTATTGTAGCACCGGGGTGAATTTCAATATTTGTTTTCTTTGCCGCATGTTGAGAAATTGCACGGGCTATAAATTTCATATTGTGCTTAAAAAACCAATGAGCGACTCTGTGTGCCCTTATGGCTTTAAGTCCGGGATATAAAAACAATATTTCAAGAACTCCCGATGCTGCGGGGTCACGTTCTTTGACCGTCTTTATATCTTCTTTAAGTCTGTCAAACAAATATACTCCTCCAAAATATAGTTGTTAAAATGATGCAGGCGTAGAAACCTGCCACTACTTGATTAAAAATAAAAATCGCCCTCATTTGCCAATGCAAACGAAGGCGAATAATCGCGGTTCCACTTCGATTTATAACTCTAACAGTTTATAACGCAACTACACGGGTATGTATTTCCCCATACCGACTCACGAATGCACTTCACAAATGCTTTTTAATGCGGGCTTTCAGCCCACGACCCGCAATCTCTAATAAAAACACACCTGCTACTCTTTTCGGTCACAGTCTTTACTTATTCAAAATCATTATATGCATTTTACCACATTAGTTCACAAAATGCAATATTTATTTAAACAACTTCGCCGATAATCTCGCCGTCAATAATATTTATTACTTCTACTTCCACAATATCACCGTCTTGGAGCTCATAACCGCAGGTAAAATTGATTTGCATATCAATTTCGGGAGCATCCATAACCGTTCTTCCATAATAAGAGTCAGAATATGAGTCATATCCCTCAACAATTGTTGAAAGTGTGTTACCGATTAAACTTTCATTTATTTCATCGAGAATCAAATTCTGTCTTTCATTGATTATATCGGCCCTCTCTGCACGAATATCAAAATCGAGCATACCGTCAAGTTTTACGGCAGGAGTACCCTCCTCTTCTGAATATGCAAAGCAACCCATTCTCTCAAAACGCATTTCTTCAATAAATTCGCAAAGTTCGTTAAATTCTTCCTCTGTTTCACCGGGGAAGCCTGCAATAAATGTAGTGCGAAGAGTGACATTCTCTACTCTTTCACGGATTTTATTGAGAAGTGCGGTAAGAGTTTCACGGTCGCCGTGACGGTTCATTCTTTTAAGGACTCTGCCATTACAATGCTGTAAAGGAATATCCATATATTTTACGATTTTCTCATTATTTGCAATTTCGTCTATGAGTGCATCGTCAATTCTTTCAGGGTAGAGATATAAAAGTCTAATCCACTCAATGCCATCAACCTTTGACAAGGCACGAAGTAAAGGCACAAGTGCATTTTTACCGTATAAATCTTCACCATAGCGGGTTGTATCTTGTGCGACAACCACCAATTCTTTAACACCTTCACTTGCTAACTTCTGAGCCTCGGCAAGAATACTTTCACTTGTACGGCTTCGGAATTTGCCACGAATTGACGGAATTGCACAATATGTACAACGGTTTGAACAACCCTCAGCAATTTTGAGATATGCAGAATATGGCGGAGTTGTGAGAATTCGGTCACCCTCAATTTTAAGGTTGGTTTTTTCAGGGAATTCTTCAACCTTTTCGCCCATTGTGAGTCTTTCACAGATTTCACAAATATCTTCATTTGCACCAATACCGATTACACCGTCAACCTCGGGTATTTCATTAAGAATTTCTGACTGATAACGTTCTGAAAGACAACCTGTAACAAGAATTTTTATGTCGGGGCACTCATCTTTATATGAAATCATATCAAGAATATTCTCAATTGATTCTTTTTTTGCATCTTCAATAAAACCGCAAGTATTTACAATTACCACATCGGCTTCCATTGGGTCATTAACAATTTTAAAGCCATTGTCGTAAAGTTTTGAGAGCATTATTTCAGCATCAACCTGATTTTTGGGACAGCCCAAAGAAATCATACCAATTTTTTTAGCCATAAAATTCTTCCTCATCAAATTCGGTTACTGTGTTAAAGGCGGTTTTAATATCAGAATAGGAATAACCAAGTCGCATAAGTGCATCAATTGTTCTTTTTTTGCCTTTTTCGTCACCGATTTTATTCATATATTTTTTCTTGATTAACATTATTATACGGGCTATAGGGTCATTGTCAAGTGACTCAATGGTATTTTCCATAATTTCACGGTCAATTCCACGAAATGTCAATTCTTGCTTTATTCTTTTGATACTATAATTTTTGCGTTCAAGAAGTTCATTTGCAAGAATGCGTGCGAATTCTTCGTCATTTAAAAGACCTAATTCAGTTAGTCTTTCACAGGCCTTTTGGGCACTCACCTTTTCGTGACCCTTTTCGCATAGTTTATTGATTAACTCTTTTGTTCCGTAAGGACGGCGGGATAGAAAATCAAGCCCCTTATTATAAGCACGACGAAAACTGACCGCGTCTAATAACTCGGTCAGTTCTTCTTCATTGATTTCTTTTAAATTTCTGTACCTTTCAGAATACCAATAGTCACTGTCAACAGTTGCACGGTATTCCTCGTCAACATAGATATGAATCTTGTTGCCCTTACCCTGTTTTACGGATAAAATCATTCGTCGTCATCCACCGCTATATCAAGCTTTGCACGTGCCGCTGCCCTTGTTGTAGGAACTTTCACAACCTCGGGCTGTGAAACGGGTGCGGGAGTACCTTTTTTAGCCTCAAGAGCTTCTTTCATTTTTTCACGAATCTGTACTTCAATTTCGTTTGCAAGTTCAGGAGTCTGTTTAAAGAGAATTTTCACATTTTCTCTGCCCTGACCAAGTCTTTGCTCGCCATAATAGAACCAAGCACCGCTCTTTTTAACAATATCAAACTTAACACCAAGGTCAACGATTTCGCCAATCTTTGAAATGCCCTCACCATACATAATGTCAAATTCCGCCTCTTTGAATGGAGGAGCAACTTTATTCTTAACGATTTTTGCACGGGTACGTGAACCGATAAACTCACTACCCTGACCCTTAAGCTGTTCAACACGGCGAACATCAATACGCATTGAAGCATAGAATTTAAGAGCACGACCGCCCGTTGTAACCTCGGGGTTGCCGTAAACAACACCAACCTTCTCACGAAGCTGGTTGATAAAAATAATAAGAGTATTTGATTTATTGATTACACCTGCAAGTTTACGAAGAGCCTGTGACATTAAACGTGCGTGAAGACCAACGTGGCTGTCGCCCATATCGCCCTCGATTTCTGCACGGGGAACAAGTGCCGCAACAGAGTCAACAACAATTACGTCAAGAGCACCTGAACGTGCCAACGCCTCGGCAATTTCAAGAGCCTGCTCGCCATTGTCGGGCTGTGAAACAAGAAGTGAGTTAATATCAACACCCAAAGCCTCTGCATATTCGGGGTCAAGTGCGTGTTCAGCATCAATAAAAGCTGCCTCACCGCCGTTTTTTTGTGCCTCGGCAACAACTTGCAAAGCAAGAGTTGTTTTACCTGAAGATTCAGGCCCATAGATTTCAATAATTCTGCCCTTTGGTAAACCACCAATACCTGTTGCGTGGTCAAGAGAAATTGAACCTGTTGAAATAGCCTCAACATTTAATGAACTATTTTCACCAAGACGCATAACTGCACCTTTGCCGTAATTTTTCTCAATTTGAAGTAATGCGGTTTCTAATGCCTTTGATTTATCAGCCATTTTATAAGCCCTCTCAATCGTACAAATGTTCGTTTGAATGTATTATATATTATTTTACATACAATTGCAAGTGTTTTTTCTACATTTTATTAAAAATATTTTTCAAAAAAGACTTGCAAATTGCTAAAGTTTCTGTTACAATGTCTCTTGTTGTAATTTGATTATTTTAACCCCGTTGCATAAGGAGGTGCCTTTGAAATGGCAAAATGCGAATATTGTGGTAAAGACGTTGCTTTCGGCATCAAGGTTTCTCACTCACACAGACGTTCAAACAGAACATGGAAACCAAACGTAAGAAGAGTTAAAGCAGTTGTAAACGGCTCTCCTAAGAGAGTTTATGCTTGTACTCGTTGCCTTCGCTCAGGTAAGGTTGAAAGAGCAGTTTAATTTAAAACAAATACGAAAATTAACGCACATCGTTTGATGTGCGTTTTTTCATTTT
>JAZNZJ010000080.1:0-2626 GCA_045594885.1 Candidatus Fimenecus sp.
AACCCCCAATTTATCAGTCAAAATAAAAAAGAGCTTTCCGGGTGAAAGCTCTTTTTTACTTTAAAAGGAGAATGAAAATGAAAGGGGTTGATTCATCACAGTGAACTCTGCGTGAATCACTATACATAATATATCATAAAAATATTGAGCAACAATAGATAAACATTTAACTTTTTGTGAACAACAATTTTTTAAAAATATTGTAAGAAATTTGTAATAATTATTAAGCTTTTGTAACAATAGTTGAAATAATGTTCATATCATATATAATTAAAATGATATATAGTGGGTAAACTTTGTGCAAAAAGAGGTTTTATTTATGGAAATGATTTTTAAATCAGAACAATCCTTAAATAGAATAACAAGAATTAGGGCATTCCTTTTAAGTGATGCCTGGATTACCATACTCTTTATTGTGGCAGGTGTAATTACCACTTTGGGCTCAAAATTCCCTGAAGCACGTCTTGAAATCCCCGGTACAATCTTTTTTGCATATATTGTGGGATTTGTATTATTGTTGAGTAATGACATAATGGGGTGGCTTATTCCCGTAATGTTCACTTATTTAATTGCTATTCGGTGTTATGACTCTTTTGATGAGTTTATGAGATATAAATGGTTTGCAATTCCATTGATTATAGCGTTTTTATTTCACATTATTGCATATCGCAAGCCGTTAACCGCAAAGGGCAGTCAATTCAAGCCCATGATGTTTGTGTCGGTGGCAATTATTCTTGGCGGTTTCGGTTTTATTTCAACCGAAGAATATTTTGCGGGTACATCAATTTATCATATGCTGGGCTTGGGCTTTGGAATGGTGCTTATTTATTCATATTTCTATGCCCATATCAATGTGCGTAATGATTATTCATTGATTAAAATGATAACAAAAATAATGGTAGTAACGGGTCTTTTCGCATCGTTTATGGTTATTATGCATTATGTTGTGAATATCAATGAGGTGCTTGACATCAAGAGTACCCTCTATATGCAATGGCGAAATAACTGTTCAACAATATTGATGATTACAATTCCATTCGCATTTTTAATGGCTAATAAAAAGTCCTATGCAACAATCTTCGGCTTTTTGTTCTTCTTCGCAATTCTGCTTACAGGCTCACGTGGGGGAATGGTATTTGGTGCGGTTGAACTTGTAATGTGCATTGTTATGTATATGCTCTATGACCGTCGCAGAAGATTGGCTTATGCAATTATCTGTGTGTGTATTTTGTTCGGCTTTCTTGCATTTGCACCGCAGGTTACAGAATTTTTGGGTTATACAATTGACCGACTTTTTAAAGCGGTTAACGGATTTTTGATGGGTGAGCAGAACGAGGTGCGTACAATTCATTATGCCCGTGGGCTCAACGATTTCTTTAATCACCCGATTTTTGGTACGGGCTTGGGTTATATGGGCAACCGTGACGTGCACCCCTCAAAAGAATTTGCACTTTGCTGGTATCATTGTGAGCCCATTCAAATTGCCGCAAGCTTTGGCACGTTGGGAATAATAGCATTTGTATATCAGTTTATCCGCAGAAATATGCTTATGTGGAGAAAGGCGACACTTTTCAATATGACAATTTTCCTGTCATATATAAGTCTTGAAATGATGTCCCTTGTAAATCCCGGAATTCTCTGTCCGTTGCCCTACTTAATGCTTGTAACACTGTTTATGGTAATTGTTGAAAAATGCGATGACGGTGAGTATCAAGAAAAAATTTATATCCGCAAAAAACGGGAATTTCCAAAATTAAAAGATTTAAGGAAAAAGGCTTGACAATCAAGCCTTTTTTTGATAAAATTCATATTTGCTATGGATAATTTTGTTTAAATCCATATCCTTCCTCCCGAGGAGAGTTCGGGGGGCAAAGTCCACAAGGAGGTGTAAAAGAATGTCAAAATACGAGACAGTTATGGTTTTCTCACTCAAGAAGGGTGAAGAAGCAGCAAAAGAGCTTGTAGAAAAGTTCAAGGCTCTTGTTGAGTCAAACGGCACTCTTGAAAGCGTTGATGAGTGGGGCAAGAGAAGACTTGCATACCTTATCAACTATGAGGCTGAGGGTTATTATGTTCTCTATAATTACGAAGCAAACCCTGAGTTCCCTGCAGAGCTTGACCGTATCGCAAAGATTACTGACGGTGTTCTCCGCACATTAATCGTTAAGAAGTAATCGGAGGTAAGAAAAATGATTAATACTGTAGTTTTAATGGGCAGATTAACTTTTGACCCCGAGCTTCGCACAACACCATCAGGTGTTTCAGTTGTTCGTTTTCAGGTTGCTGTTGACAGAAGCTATCAGAAGGCAGGCGAAGAAAGAAAGGCTGACTTCATTGATGTTACTGCATGGCGTCAGACTGCTGATTTTGTTTCACGTTATTTCCACAAAGGTTCTATGATTGCTATTGAAGGCTCACTTCAAACAGACAATTTCACAGACAAAGACGGAAATAAGAGAAAGTCAGTTCAGGTTGTTGCGAACAATGTTTCATTCTGTGGTAGCAAAAACGAGAGCGGTAACACAACCTATGGTGCACCAAGACAGGATTCAGCTCCCGCTGTTTCATATCAGAGTGCAGACGCAGGCAGCTTCTCAGTTTTACCCGATGATAACCAGGGATTCCC
>JAZNZJ010000081.1:0-7173 GCA_045594885.1 Candidatus Fimenecus sp.
GGAACTGAATAGCCTTTCTGATGTTATCGTAGATTCTTCTGCCTTCTGAAACTGCTGAAACAATTGTTGCAAAGTTATCATCAGCAAGAACCATATCAGCAACGTTCTTTGTAACGTCAGTACCCGTGATACCCATACCAACACCGATGTCCGCACTCTTGATTGATGGAGCGTCGTTAACACCGTCACCTGTCATAGCGGTAACATAGCCTTTATTTCTCCAGGCATTGACAATTCATGTTTTATGTTCGGGCTGAACACGTGCATAAACACAGATATTTTCAACAATTGCTTCAAATTCTTCATCTGAATATTTGTCAATATCTGCACCCATCATTGCCTGACTGTCATCTGTAAGAATACCGAGTTCACGAGCAATCGCTTTTGCTGTATTGATGTGGTCACCTGTAATCATAATAGGTTTGATACCTGCGCCACGGCACTCAACAATAGCATCTTTAACCTCGGGACGAACAGGGTCAATCATACCTGTAAGACCGATGAATGTCATATCATATTCAAGTGATGCTGAATCATATGTTTCAGGTGCAACATCATAATTCTTATATGCAACCGCAAATACACGAAGAGCATTGTTACCCATTCTTGTATTTTCTTCCATAATCTTTGCACGAAGTGCATCAGTCATCTCGTGAACTTCGCCGTTAACGTCAATTTTCACACATTTCTTAAGAATTTCGTCGGGCGCACCCTTTGTAAACTGAATAATACCTCTTGCAGAATTGTGAACTGTTGACATCATCTTTCTGCCTGAGTCAAATGGTACTTCGCCGATTCTTGGATATGCTTCAACCAATTTTGCTTTAGGAAGGTCAAGTGTTGCCGCATAGTTGATAAGGGCTACTTCATCGGGTTCGCCCGTGCTCTTGCCGTCTTCTTCAATCTGTGCGTTTGTACAAAGTGCCATTGCTGTTGCAAGTTGCTGTTCGTTGGGAGCAAAATGGTCAACAACTGTCATAACATTCTGTGTAAGAGTACCTGTCTTGTCAGAACAGATAATCTGTGTACAACCGAGAGTTTCAACCGCAGTCATCTTACGAATAATCGCATTTTTCTTTGACATATTTGTAACGCCGATTGAAAGCACGATTGTCATAACCGCAACAAGACCTTCAGGAATTGCGGCAACCGCCAATGCAATAGCTGTAATGAATGAATGAAGTGCTACATTGAAATACTCTGTGCTTCCGCCAATAAAAATCTGTGTAACGATATTGTATGCAAAAATTACCACGCAAACTGCAATAACAAGTTTTGTGAGAATTTTTGAAAGCTGTTCAAGTTTGATTTCAAGAGGAGTCTTGCCTTCTTCTGCAAGAGTGATAGCATTGGCAATTTTACCCATTTCGGTATCCATACCAGTTGCTACAACAACCGCTTTACCACGGCCATAAACAAGTGTTGAACCCATATATGCCATATTCTTACGGTCACCGAGCGCTACCTCATCATCGTCGCCCTTACCCATAAGTGCTTTAATGAGTTTTGTAACGGGAACTGATTCACCTGTGAGTGCCGCTTCTTCAATCTTCATACTTGCACACTCAAAAATACGGCAGTCTGCAGGAATTGCGTCACCTGCGTCAAGCAAAATAACGTCGCCCACAACCAAATCTTCGCTCTTAACAACTTCAACCTTGCCGTCACGGAGCACTTTAGTTGTTGCCGCTGACATTTTCTGCAAAGCCTCAACCGCTTTTTCTGCCTTACTTTCTTGAGCAACACCAAGAACTGCGTTGATTAAAACAACAACGAGAATGATGAGTGAGTCAGTTGGCACATAAGCACCTGCTGACGGGTCGTGCTCAATGAATTCTGTAATTGCTGAAATTACCGCTGCAACAAGCAAAATGATAATCATTGGGTCTTTAAGCTGGTCAATAAAGCGAGAAAATAATGACACTTTCTTTGCTTCTGCCAACTTGTTTTTTCCATTTTCTTCAAGTCTTTTTGCTGCTTCTGCAGATGTTAAACCCTGTTCAGAGCTCTTTACCTCTGCAAAAACTTCGCTAACTTCGTGAAGATAATGTTTCATAAAAACACCTCTTTTTTATTACTCTCTTTTAGTTTTGACTAAAAGTTGTTTACTTATTATATTAAAAAACCTTCAGCAGTTATGAACACTGCCGAAGGTCTTGCTACCTGTAAATCAGGATGACAACCAGCCATAACGGCGGATGTTGATTGTCATAAATAAGCTACTCCCCTTGGGAATTATTACATTTAAAGTATAGCACCTGCAGAAATATTTGTCAACAAAATCCTTTTTTATTCATTTCTTTTTTTCTTTATTAACTTTTTGTTCAAAAAGAAAGAGTGAGAGTAACACAAAAACCATAGTTATAACCGATTTTAACGGCACCATATGGGTAATTGTTTCTATGAAATATACATCTGCCGAGGCAGAAAGCTTTATGGGGAAGAAAAGATAACTCAATGCGAGCCAACACACCACCCCTGTGCCCACAGCAATAAAAACTTCAATAATTCTTTTCATTATGCTCAACCCTATTCAACTGTGGTAAGTCTGCCGATTTCTTCATTTGTATTAAGGTCATAGGCAACAACATAAGTAGTGGCATCATCTATTTTCCCAAAACGTTGGAGAACCACATAGAATCTGTCACCCACATAGGTAGCACCCATTACATTTGAATGCATTCCCGCCATATTATAACGTGCAACCTCGTAAAGCTTTTCACCTATAAGTTTATAACGGATATATGTGTTTACCGTGCTATCATTATAATCAGTTTCTACATACTTACGTGCTCTAAAGGGTACTGCAAACTCATTATCGGAAAGTTTTATATAAAGTTTATGGTTAGCACCAACGGGTGAATAGCAATTTGCTTTACCGCCCGTTACTGTTAGAATTGAATTTTCGGTGGGTTCATAAGGATTACTCACATCAAAAAGAGACACCTTACAATCACCATTTGTACCGAATTCCGTTCCGTCATAGCCCACTCCCACTAAAAGCCCGTCGGCTATCGGATGAAGATACTCTGAAAATCCCGGTATTTTAAGTTCGCCCTTAACGGTTGGGTTTATGGGGTCACTTAAATCAATCACAAACAATGGGTCTGTCTGGCGGAATGTCACCACATAAGCCATTTGACCAACAAAGCGTACGGACCGAATTGTTTCGCCCTCGGCTAAATCTTCAACCTTGCCCACAATCTTCATATCGTTACTGAGAATATAGAGATTGTTCATTGTTATGGTTGAAACGTTTACATTGTCCAACTTTTTATTGCGGTTGCCGTCTTCGTCGAACAACTGCACCTCTGTTGCGTTGCCTTTGTCGTCATATGTTACAGTTTTACGTGCGGTTGTGGCAATACGGAAATATTCACCGTCATAGCTCATTGAGAACTGGTCATTGATTGTGCCGTCAACCGTACCCATCGACTTGAATTTAACGCCTGTATCGGTATATTCAAAGCGATAAATATTTGTGGTTATATTGCCAACATTTTCATATTTGCTTTCGCTCACGAATAAGCCCTTTGAAGTTGCATAAAGTTCTTCACAATTGCCGAGAATTGCTTCACTTGTTGGTTCTGTGCCTTTTGAAATATCAAAGGTTGTAATCACCGAATAGCTTGGAGTTTCACTATCTTCAATTACTGAAATGCAACCTGCGGGGATTTTTTGGCAAACGTCATTCACCTCAACCTGCGGAATACAATCGTCAAGGTAGTCATCACCGTAAAGCTCAACCCAATAATTACTAATACAGTAAAGCTTTGTGCCAATTACCCTTGAGTTATTATATGAGCCCTGTTGGGAATATTTTGTCAAAAGTTGAGGCTTTGAACGGTCGCAAAGGTCATAAACCTCAACAAATGTATCTGTTAATCTATAGTGAACACCATTTTCATAAGTGCCCTCACCTCTAAAAGCACCGTCGAATTCACTTGACTTTTTACCTATAACAATGAGTTTATCGCCATTGATATAGATTTCTTGCACCAAGCCTTTGGTAGCAGGATTTATCCTTGCAACTGCTTTCATTTCACTGTCTTGCACATCAACGATTGAAATAGTTTTATTGTCAGCATTTGCGATATAGAGATATTTACCGTCGGTCTTTATTATGTCGCCCTCGTCAACCTCTTCTTCTTGTCTATTGGTCGTGCCGAAATCGGACTCATCTTTTGATTCTTCATTTTGCACTGTAGGTAAGGTGCTGGCATTTCCACTCAATGTGTTTGACGAATTACTTACCGAGCCCTCTGCCGAAGATTCAGGCATCGCACTATCAGCATCTGCAAAATCCTCAGCAACATCGTCCATTACACCATTGAACGTGTTTCCAAAAAGATAAGTATATTCACTATCTTTTTTCAATTGCTTGAACTTCTTGTAAATCTTGTCATAGGACTCATATATCACTACCTGAGAAGATTTATCACTCTCAACCGGTGGAATTTGTTTCTCACCCATACCCAATCCAAAATACATTCCCACAAGACCTATGAGCAATACAAATGATGCCACAAGGGGAAGAATTTTTTTAACAGGCTTTGTCTTTTTTATCTCAACAATATTGTCTTTTGCTTCAACACTGTCAAGCATTGTTATAATATTGTCTTTTGAAAGATTTTCAGGAAGCTTTACATTCATTTTTTCATTGAGTTGCTTATTCACTTTTTTACTCACAATTCCAGCTCCTCTCTCATTTTATTTAATGCTCTTTTTTGCTTTGTTCTAACCGTATTTGCGGGAATATTAAGCATTTCGCCAATTTCCCGTGATTTGAAACCACCCACTACTGATAGCATTACAATCTGCCTTGAATCATCATCAATCTTTGAAAGTGCCTCACGCACGGGAATTGAAAATTCTATTTCTGTGTCAATATAACCCGTATCAACAAATTCAGATTGCACACTCACAGTCGCAAGTTTCTTTTTGCAAGTATTTGAAAGAGCAGAAAAAAGATATGATTTGAATTTTTCGGGATTTTTTATTCCGCCGATACTTTTAAAAACCGACAGAACCGTTTCTTGTACTGCGTCTTGCGCATCGAAGGAATTTTTGCACATACTCAATGCAAAACGGTACATATCGACAGAGTATATCTCATAAAGAGTGCCGAATGCACTTTTATCTCCGCCTATTGCAGACCGTACAAGCCTTTTCATTTCTTTTTTCATTTACCGCACCTCACTTTTCAAAAAGTTTGCCCGTAAGAGTCGCCCTTTCATAATATAAGAGTAACAAAAAGTTAAAACTGTTTCAATATTTTTCTAAAAACGTAAAAAAATCTTAATAAAATAAAAATATCCACCTGCATAACGCAAGTGGATACTGAAATCACATATTTTTCTCAAGGAATTTCACAACATCGCCAACAGTTTTGATTTTCTTAACCGCTGAGTTGGGAATATCAATGTCAAATTCATCTTCAAGTCCGCAAATAAGCTGAATAAAGCTTAATGATGTGAATTCAAAATTTTTGTCAAGTCTTGTCTTTTCTGTAAATTCAAGGTCTTCTCTACCCGTTACTTCTGAAAAAACTTTTTCAATTCTTTTAATCATAAATTACCCTTTCTTCTCATTCATATCCGCAGTAATCTTCTTAAAATTAATCTTGCCCATTGCCGTTCTTGGCAATTCCTCTTTAAAAATCACATCTCTTGGCATTGCATATTCTGCAACATTCTTTTTGCATTCGTCAAGAATTCGATTACGGAGTGCTTCTAAATCCATATCCATTGATACGGGCTGAACAACCGCTACAACACGTTGCCCCACACTTCTGTCTTCAATACCTATTACACAGCTTACTGCAACACCATTACAGCCGTTGATAACCTCTTCAATCTGTGTGGGATAAATATTGTAACCCGATGTGATAATCATTTTACAATGTCTTTGACGGTAATATAAATATCCGTCTTCGTCCATACAACCAATGTCACCCGTATGAAGCCATTTTCTGCCGTCATCGTGCATCTGTAAAGCAAGATTTGTTTCAGCCTCATTTTTATAATAGCCCTTCATAAGAGTTGGACCGGTAATGCAGATTTCACCATCTTCACCACGGGGCACTTCTTCGTGAGTTCCAAACTTACAAATTTTGATTTCGTTATCAGGAAGAGGTATTCCCGTACTGCCGTATTTATGTGCAAAGAACGGACTGATACAAGCAGCGGACAAGCATTCTGTAAGGCCATAAGCCTCAGTCATCTGTTCAGTTGAACCGCCCGCCTTTAGATACTTATTCATTCTGTTGTGAAGCTTATCGCTCATTTTATCCCCTGAAAACGCAACCATTTCAAGGAACGATAAATCCTGCTTTTCGATTTCTTCTGAACGTGAAAGAGCCTCAAACAGTGCAGGCACAGCATAAACGTGGTTAATTTTCTTTTTAAATATAAGCTTTGTACAAGCCTTGAAATCGAATTTAGGAACAAGAAAAACCTGCATTCCGAAATAAAGCATTACGTGCATACACATAGCAAGTCCAAAGCCGTGAAAAACAGGCATAAGTGCCAGTGCTTTTTTACCTGCTGCATCTTTTGTGTTATCACGCTTTATTTCTTCTGCCTGTATCGCCATACAGTTAAATGCACGGTTGTGAATCATAACACCTTTGGGAATACCCGTTGTGCCCCCGCTATAAAGGATTGCCGCTATGTCATCACCCTTGCCGTCATCAACCGGTAATGGTTCTTTTCTCTGCTTACCACGTTTCAAAAAATCATTCCAATAAATGATATCGTGATTTGGATTGGGCTGAATTTTAACCTTATTTGTCGCCAAATACAATGGCTTTATGTAGAAAGGTAGTGCATCTGCAATTCGTGCCAATACAATAACAGGTTTTTGAGTTGTTTCCCATTCAACATCTGCAAGTTTCGGATAAAGCATATCGAAAGTAATAACCACTTTACTGTCAACATGCTCAACAAATTTCTTAATCTCATTTGCAGAAAGTAAGGGGTGAATCATATTAGCAACCGCACCCATACGGTTTATTGCATAAACAGAAATAAGTGCTTGAGGTGTATTAGGTGCAACAACTGATACAAAATCACCTTTTTTTACCCCACTCGCCAATAAGGACTGTGCAACGAGTTCAATTTGTGCAATCATCTGTGAAAATGTTATTTTTTTATTTTGAAATTCCAACGCATA
>JAZNZJ010000082.1:0-10872 GCA_045594885.1 Candidatus Fimenecus sp.
TTTTTATTTTAGGTTGAACTCTTTTTGTTTTACAAGTCTTTGTTTTATTAGATTCACAAAGCCTTGCGGTTCGGTGACTTTTAAAAATGGACCAAATGACAAAACTCGTATCACCAATTCTGTTTCGTCGAGATTTTCATAATAGATTTTGAGTAGGTAGTGATTAATATCAATACGTTCTGCCTCTTTTCTAAAATGGGCAAAATGGAGCATTACTCGTTCAAGTGCGTTTCGTTCATCGGTAAGCTCTGCGATAAAATATTTTTCTGTTTTAGGTTGTGAAACTGAACGGTTTTTTTCTGCGTCACACACCACCTCAACGGTTTTTATGCCCGCAATATTTAGATAACTTGAAAATGGACAACCATCGATTTTGACTCTAAATTTGTCGTCTTTTTCGCTATACTCAATTCCCGTAGGTACGCAATATATTTTACGGTCTTTTCCTCGATTGCTAAAATAGTCAACAGCAATCTTCTTTTTTTGCTTTATAGCACAAAGAATTTCACGAAAATTATTTATATAGTTTTCATCTTCAAAAGGGTCGCCGTCTGCATATTTATCAAAAACGACATAATCATCGGGAATAAAAAGTGGCTCAACATCTTCTAAAAAATCAGCATTCACATTAAAAAGGCGAATTCGTTTATCGAGCGAAATTGATTTTAACCAACGAAGCTGTAATTCTGTGAGTGGCATTGTTGGCGGATTTTTAATAGGAGTTTTCAAGTTGCTGTCAAGCAATTTCCATTTTTCATCTTTAAGTGCGGGGATAATTTCAAGAAAACTTTCTGAAAATGCCTTTTCGTCACAGATTTTTTGCATTTCCTTATCAGTAAGTTCACCATTTACCGATAGTTCAAGAATTTTTGCAACCGCATTATAATATGAGCCGTAGATTTCGTGAAAAAGCATTATTCAACACCCCCTATGCCGTAATTTTCATACATAGCTTCAATATCTTTTTTAAATCTTTTGTCAAGATAGGGGTCTGAAAAATTAAGCCTTTTAATGCGACAGATAAAGGTTCTAATCCACGGACAAAGCTCGTAAGCATCATAAACGTCCGCAAAGAAAAGTGCAGTATTTTTATCAAGACGCACAACCTCACCGCAACGTTTTTCACGGAGAAGTCTTTGGTAAATGTATTCTTCATCGTCACCTATATATACTGTGAACTCAATATGCTCAAGTCGATTGGTATTGCCGATTGAAACACCCCACATATGCTCTTTTATCTTTTCGTAGGCATCAAGACACTTTGAATAATTTTCTGCGATTTCACCCGTAGTTGCTTTTTTAATGAAATCAAGGCGAAATGCTTTTACATTATGGGAATTGTCGGCGAAATGATTATTTCCCACATAGGAAATGAGATACTGCCTGCCATTTTGCACACTTACAAAAATTTTGAGAGGTATAACCTTTACAGTGTTTTCATTTTTTCTTTTAACCGAGTCATAAACAATCTCAACACCTTGATGTCGAGTTATCGCAGAGAGAAGTGTTGAGATAATTTCGCTGTCAAGTGCGTGGGTTATATAGTGGTGCTTAAAGGAGAATATTTCGCTGTTGTTTTCAGTTTTATCAAGAAGAAAATTACCAATTACTCCACATGCGCCCGCTTCGGAATAAAATTCGAGTGCATCTGCCCAAGAGGTCAAGTCAACACTTTCTGCGCAGCGATAAAGCACCTGCTTACCCTGTTTTTCTGCCTTTATAAGCCCCAATTCACAATACTCTTTCAACTTTTTACGTACAGTTGACTCGTCAAATGACAGGGGCTCTGTAAAAAAGCTCATATATTCGTCAATCTGCTCTGTGATTTGGGCGAGTGTGAATGAGTCTTTAGGCTTATTAAGAATATCAAAGATTATGAAGTGCAGAGTTATATCACCATTTGTAAAGCTTTTTGCTTTGAAAGCCTTATAAAGAGGATTGCGTGATGCATTTCGGCTGTCGATTGAAAGAAACACATTTTTACCCTCTGCATTTCTGTGAAAGCCCATATAATCACCAAGGTAGTTTTCAATTCGACGCTTTTCGTTGTCATATGAGCGGGCGGATTTATCGTCATATTCTTCACGGGTTTTAAAGCCATAAACATAAAAGTCTTTCATATATCCACGAATACGCTCAAAGTTTTTAATAAGCTCAGAATAAGACATAAATCTCACCTGCCTTTCTCTTTCAGTGGGGGAAAACCCTGACCTAATTTATCTTATTTTGAGATACATATCTTTTATATCATCATATGATAATGGGATAATATTTCGTTCCATTAGTGGTGTCATACTCATTTTTGTGAGAGTTTCAATTTCTTCATCGGTTCTAACACCAATTTCTGTAAGAGTCATTGCCATGCCCATTTGCTTTTTAAGATTGGTTATTGCGTCCGCCATTTCGTAGGCATCAGAAAATCCGCAATTCTGTGCGAATTTATTTAATCTGCCGTTTTCTGCCTCGGCATTATACCTTGTAAAGAAATCGAGAGTCATAGCACAGGCTTCACCGTGTGGCACACCGTAAATGTTTGTAAGCGGGAAGGAACAAGCATGACTACCCGCTGTGCGTGGGTTTGAAAAAGCAACACCTGCAACAATTGATGCCTCTGCCATTTTCTCTCTCGCTTCAAGATTATAGGGCTCTGAATATGCTTTATAAAGCCACTCAAAAACTAATTTTGTAGCATGAACGGAACAACTTTCGCAAATTGGCTGGTGCAAAACACTCCATACACTCTCAAGTGCGTGGGCAAGTACATCAAGCCCTGTTGATGCGGTAACCTTGGGCGGAACGCTCAAGGTAAGTCTTGGGTCAACAATTGCCACTTTGGGATACATAAGTGGGTCATTCATTGTTGATTTTACATTTTTACTTAAATCGGTAAGCACCGAAATATTAGTGATTTCACTACCCGTACCGCTTGTTGTTGCAACGGCGAACATTGGAATTACCTCATTTTTATTTATGGGTTTGCCGCCTGTGTGATAAGATTCAATAACATCATCACCCTTTGCGATTGCACATGCCGCCTTGCAACAGTCCATTGGTGAACCACCACCCAAAGCAATAGCAAAATCTGCATTGGTTTCACGAAGAAATTTCACGCATTCATTAACATTATCGGTTGTGGGGTTTGGTCGAATGTCACTGAAAACTGCAACTAATCTGCCTTTGCAATCTTTCACGATTTCGTCGGCAATACCATTCTTTTTCAATGTGCTTGAGCAGACAAGCACACCTTTTTTGTAACCATATTCTTCAATAATTTTCGGTAATTCCTTGATTTTATCTGTTCCAAAATAAATCTTTACGGGCAAACTGAATTCCCAACTCATAAAAAGCACTTCCCTTGAATTATATTTTTCTTTTCCATTTCTTTGTTGATTGTATTGAGTACATTTTTCTTATCTGCACTCCACCGTGGCTCAACAAGATATTTTTTAGGTGCATCACCGGTTATTCGGTGAATGACAATATTTTGTGGTATTCTTTCGATGCAATTAAAAAGAATATGTATATATTCTTCAATTGTCAGCGCAGTTACAAGACCTTTTTTAAAATCTTCATATAAATCGGTATCTTTTAAAATGTGAAGAAGCTGAAGCTTTATTCCATCAGTACCGCATTTCACAGCAAAATCAACAGTATTTAAAATGTCATTTTCACTTTCGTCGGGCAACCCGATAATTATGTGAGTAACTACTGTAATTCCACATTTTTTTAATTTTTTAACTGCATTTTCATAAACTGAATTAGGGTAACAACGGCGAATATATTCTGCGGTTTTTTCGTTAGCGGTTTGAAGTCCCAATTCAACCCACACGGGCTTGATTTTATTTAACTTTTCAAGCAAATCAAGAATGTCACGGGGTAGGCAATCGGGGCGAGTGGCTATTGAGAGTGCAGCAATATCATCACGCATTATGGCTTTTGTAAATACAGTTTCAAGATAATTTATATCACCGTAAGTATTTGTGAAGCTTTGAAAATAGGCTATAAATTTGTTGTTTTTTGTTTTACTTTTAACTCTGTTTTTTGCATTTTCAATCTGTGTATTTATATCAATTCCCGTTTCTGCAAAATGGGACGAGCCGTTGTGACAGAAAATACAACCTTTTGCACCTAAAGTGCCGTCACGATTTGGGCAGGTGCAACCAATATCCAACGCAAGTTTATAGACCTTTTCGCCGAATTGATTTTTGAGATATTCATTTAACGAATAATACCTGCCGTTCATTTAATCACCCTAAGCCTTTCAAAGCCAAAATGCCTAAAAGACTTAAAAATAGCCGTTTAAAGGCAGATTTGGATTATCTCTGTCACCCTAAATATTTTACATTAAATCCCTATTTTTTGCAACAATATATATGTCAATGCAATTTGTCGTTTTATAAATTTTCATCATTTTATTGACACAAAATATATTTTCATTGTAAAATATATTAAATATTGTTTAAGATTTATTTAAAGTTTAACATAAAGGAAGTGATGCAGTATGAGAAAAAGAACAATTATGAATAAATTTCTTATGAATACTGTAAGAATTCTGTTTTTCCCTATTGTGTTGCTTATAGTTAACGCAAAAGTTAAAAAATATAAACCTAAAAACAAGAATTTTATTGTTATTGCAAACCATTCTGACGGAATGGACCCAATTTATATTACTTGTTCTTTAAAAAGATATATCCGCTTCGTTGCGGGCGACCACGTGGTATTCAACCCTTGGGTTAAATTCTTTTTCATTACTTTGCTTGGTTGGATTGTAAAGGGCAGGGACAACCCCACATCAGTGCTTATTAATGATATGAAACGCAGTGCCGAAGAAGGTGTGCCCACAGGCTTGTTCGCTGAAGGTACAATTACTCCTAATGGTGAAACAGGATTTTTCTCACCAAGAACAGGTCAGCTTGTAAAAGATTTAGGTGTGGCTTTGATTACCTATCGTATAAAGGGTGGTTTCTTTCACACTCCTCGTTGGGGTACGGGCTTACGACGTGGCCCTATCCGTGGTAAAGTGGTCAATGAATATTCTGTTGCAGAGCTTCAGAATATGACCGTTGAAGAAATAAATAATGCAATTAAAAAAGATATTTATGTTAATGCCTTTGATGAACAACGCAAACGTCCACGAATTTACAAGGGCAAAAACCTCGCTGAACATATTGAGCGAATTTTATATATCTGTCCTCATTGTGAAAAAGTGGGTACAATGCATTCAAAATGCAACTATCTCACTTGCGATTGTGGATATGAGGTTGAGTTCGGTCGTGACGGTTTTTTTCACCCGAGTAAAAAAGAACTTGTATTTGATAATGTTCTTGATTGGGATAAATGGCAGAAGCCATTGTGGAAACAAATGGTGCTTAATGCGGGTGAAGATGATTTGATTTATCAAGAAAATAATCAGATTGTTTATACTCTTGTTAAAAGAAAAAAAGTTGTTCTGTCAGAAGATGCTGTTCTTCGCCTTTATAAAAACAGATTTGAAGTTGAATTGAATTCAAAGCAGACAATTCAGATGCCTGTCGAAAAACTTAAATTGGTTCTTAATGTTTCTGTTGAATCAATAATGTTTATTGACTCCGAGCATTTCTTGTATGTAAAGGGCACAAAACCGCACGCAGCTGCAAAATATGTTGCCGCTTGGCGATATTTGATTGGCAAAGATTATAAGTAAAAAATTGAGGCATCGAAAACGATGCCTCTTTTTTTGTTATCTGTTGTTTTGATTCTGCTGATTTTTCATTTCAGGGTTTTCTTTTGAATTTGTTGGGTTATTTTTATTTTTGTTCTGTGCATTATTGTTGTTTTTGTTCTGAGCATTGTTTTTGTTGTTCTGATTATTCATTATTATCACCTCGCACAAATATTTTGCCCGTAAAACAAAAATATAAGTATGTTAAATTTTTCTATTTTTGTAAATTAAACAAAACTAAAAAAAATTGACATTTTAATATCAAGGTGCTATTATTGTCTCGGGGCATTAATATAATTCAATGGGGGAGTTTGAATGAAAAAAACATTTAAAACATCATTTGCAATTATGCTGATTTTTGCCATTATTTCAAGCACATTGACTTGCTTTGCGGCTGAGCTCAATCAAGATGCGGTGAATGAGCACAGAGGGCAGTTTAAAAACTATGTGCTTCTTGGTGATAGTGTTGCAAGTGGTTATCGTGACGTTATGAGTGATGAAGACGATGCTTATAACAAAGCATATCAAGAAACAACTTATTGCAGAGTGCCGGGCTCATATGCCGATGTGCTTACAAAGGCTATTATTGAAGATAATACAATGACGGCTTTTGCTGCTCCGGGCTACAGAACTATTGAAATCCGCTATATGCTTGAAGATGATTTCACCGAAACAGATGAATATATGTTCCACCCTGCACAGTTGGACACCGTTGGTGACGCAGGTAGTGAAGAATACAGAACAGCATACAAAAAAGCTGTTGCAGAAGCTGACCTTATTACTCTTGGAGTTGGCGGTAATGACTGGGGTGCATATCTTGGTTGGGTAATTGCTGATGTTTTCGAAAAAGAGAATGTTGCCGATGAATATATGGCAAAATTGCAAGAGATTATCGCAAATAATAATATGGATGTTGAAATGATTGCAGACCTTGTTGAAATCGCTCATCTTGCAGGGGCACTTCCAGAATTGGTAGCAACTCTTCCGTCAGCACTTTCATATGGTCTTGGCACATTCTATGAAAACTGGGATATTATGATTCAAGACATTTATGACTTGAACCCTGATGTTACTCTTGTGGTGCTTGGTATGAGCGACAATAGTGTAAAGGGTAAATATTTCGGTTATAATGGTGAAGAAGGTCAACCAATCACTGTTGACGAGGCGACTCAATCCGATGCTGTAAAAATGATTGTTGATTTTATAATGACCGTGGGCAATACACCGATGATTGAGGGTGCAAAGAAATTTAATTACATTTATGTTGATACAGCAGGTGCAACATATATTGAAAGTCATCCCGATGCAGATGGTCATATTTATATTGCAAATAAGATTATTGAAGCATTACCTTCTGCAAATTCACCATCTGATGAAGGTGCAGAAACACCCGACGACAACAATGGCGGATTAACCGGCGGAGATAATAATGAAAATCCTCCTGCTAATGATAGCGAAGATAATGGTGACAATGAAAATCCACCTGCTGACGATAGTGAAAATAATAACAATAATGAAGAAAACCCCGATACCGATGTAGCAATCATAATTGCTCCCGTTGTAGTGGTGGCAATTGTTTCATTTGTAATGGCGATAGTAATTTTCACAAAAAGAAAAAGAATTTAAGAATAATTCATAATGAAAAAAGACTGACTTCGAAATTTAACGAAATCAGTCTTTTTATTTAAAATTTTCTCACAAAACTACACCTTTTGCAAAGCTCCTCACAGGCGGTGCGGTTTGAAAAACCGTTATAAATATTTTGTGCTTTCGGGGAGTTGATTATTTCGTCCAAGTCGCTTTCAAAAATATTCCCAAGGTTTATTTCACCATTGTTGTCAAGACAACAGGGGACAACTGTTCCGTCGGCTAAAATACCAATCTGGTCACGAAGCCCATAGCAGAAAACATTTTCATTAATATTATTGTTTTCAAGTGTGGGCCAATCAAATTTGTCGCCATACTGAATAAAAATTTTATTTCCTATTCTTGTGCCGTTTCGTTCCTCATTCCAAGGCTTCGGGAAATAATTTTCAAGATTTTTTAGTATTTCTTTGTTCAAACTGTCTTCACCGCCATTGTTCCAAAGACGCAGAACAACGATTTTTTTATTTTCAGCGGATATTGCGTATTCAAAGCAATCTTTCAAGTAATTCTCAAAAGAAATATTATTGTTATTCGCTTCAAAAGAGTGCAGAGAAATAACAGTTTTATAATGTGAGTTTGAGTTTAACAGAATTTCTTTATTTTTGTTTAAAAGAGTACCGTTTGTGGTGATAATCACTTTAAATTTCATATTTTCTGCAATCTTCAAAAAACTTTCAAGCTCGGGGTGACAAAGAGGCTCACCGAGAAGATGAAAATATATATAATCAGTATAAGGCTTGATTTTATTTAATATCATTTCAAATTCGCCAGCACTCATTCGTCGTGGTGCACGGACAGTCCCCGGACAAAACGAGCATTTTAAATTGCAGATATTAGAAATTTCAATATATACCTTTGCAAATCGTTTCATTTTATTTCTCCTATTTTTAATATAAAAAGTATAGCACAAATCTCTGAAAATGTTAAATATAAAATTGATTTACAAGAATAACTATGTTAAAATAAAGTTAAAAGGAGAGTGGATTTTATGAAAAAAGAAAAGGTTATATCTGTATTTTTAGCGTTAATAGTATTGGTTGTATCTTTTTCGTCCTGTGCGAAAGACAACGCAAAAACTTCTGATAATTCAACAAAAGAAAGCACAACAAACTCCACTATGGATGCCATTGTTGAAGAGAGTTTGTATCAAAAACTCATTCGTACAATCGACGGCAATTTTCAAAAAGATTATGGAGAGGCAGTTTCAACTATAGAAATGGTAGAAACTTGCAATAAATATGCTGAAAAGTGGGACTACATAGCTAACGAATGTTACAATGCTATAATGGCATATAATAAAGAAGATATTGAAATGACAGGATATCCCTCAACGGAGGAGTTTAAACAAGCTGTTATTGATATGAAAGAAGATTGGAATGAGTATTACACTTCTAATTGTGAAGATTACAGAACAACGCTTCATTTCACTTATGGACCGGGCACAATCGTAGGGCCGGTTTTTGCCCATCATCAATATGAGTTGAAAATGGAATGGGCTTTACAGCTCGTTGATATCTGTCAAATGGTTTTTATTGAAGATACATTAGAACTTAATTTGGAAAATTTAGGGTGAGTGCTATGCCATATTTATTCACACATTTTAAAGAAAAAATTACTCCCGACGGCGAACAGGTTTATTTCGGCGTCAGCCGTGACGGACTTAACTGGGAAAAGGTAAATGACGGAAACCCCGTACTTACTGCAAAGCTTGGCGAAAAGGGTTGCCGTGATATTGAAATTGTACGACTTCATACGGGCGGATTTGTAATTCTCACAACGGATTTGTGTGTTGCAAATCGCTATGACGAAAATTTTCAGCTCGATTGGTCAAACATAAACCGCACGGGCAGTAAATGTCTGCGTATGTGGAAAACCGACGATTTGGTGCATTTCAGCGAAGAAAAGTTAGTCCATTTAGGTCGTGACGATTTCGGCTGTATGTGGGCACCCGAGGTGTATTTTGAAGAAGAAACAGGGGAGTATTTAATTCATTGGGGCTCAACTGTTGCCGAGGATAACTTCAAGCATATGTCCATATATTGCTCGGTTACCAAAGATTTTGAAACTTTCAGCGAACCTAAACTTTTCTTTACAAAAGACAATGAAATTCTTGATACTCATATAAGAAAAATTGGCGATACATATCATATGTTCTATAAAAATGCACACAATCCCTCTATGAATATGCACGCAACTTCAAAGAATTTGTACGGACCTTATGAGCACGACGCAGAGTTAGAAGAATATATGAGTAAGATTGAAAAGCCGGGGTCTTATGAAGCTCCCACAACTTACATTTTGCCCGACGGCAGATGGTGTTTAATGCTCGATTTCTTCGGCTGTGAGAAAGAAAAAATGGGCTATGTGCCATTTGTTTCAAACACCCCCGGTGATGCCCATTTTGAACGTTGCCCCGAATTAGTGTCATTCCCATATGGCTATAAACACGGCGGAGTAGTTGAAATTACAGATGAGGAATATGAAAGACTTTTAAATGCGAAATTCTAAATAAAAATAACATTTTATACGGTAGGGTTTATTTCTTAACCCTGCCGTTTTTTCTCTTTAACGTAGTAAGAACAAATTGCCTTATTAATTCAAACGCCCTAAAAACTGTCGTTTTGCATTAAAATTAGGGCAAATCTTTGTACAACATTACCTGTTAAATTTTTAACAGTATTATTGACAATATTTAGCACGTGTGCTAAAATAGGACGTGTCCTAAATTAGCATATGCGCTAATTTTGAATTTGAGAGGTGATATAATGTGGCTCGCAGAAAATCAAATTTAACCAAACTTGAAATTATGCAGGTTGCAATGCGAATGTTTATTGAAAAAGGTTTTACAAACACTTCTGCAAAGGCAATTAGTAATGAGCTGAATATCAGCACGGGTAATCTTACGTTTTATTATCCTACAAAAGAGCATATACTTTTAGAGCTTACAAAAGAGATTACACAGTTCCATACAAAGAGTATAGACAAGATTTTTAAAAAAGAAAAAAACGACTTGTATTCATACTGTTGGGAAGTTACGGCACAAATTGTTCTTTGCGAAGAGAACGAGCAGGCAAAAGATATTTATCTTGCAATTTATTCACATCCCTTAACACTTCAATACGTAAAGGATTGGACAGCTGGAAAAAATCAAAAAATACTCGGCGAACGACTTTCTGATTGGACTTATGAAAGGTTTAGACGAGTTGAAAATGTAACCTGTTGTATTGAGCGAAGTGCACTTACCGAGCCTTGCACCGAAAGCTATACAATAGAAGAAAAAATAAGACTTATTCTTACTTGTTTGTTAAAGATTTATGATATAGGTTATGAAGAACGTGAAAAGGCAATCAAAGAAATTCTTGAAACCGATTATCGCAAAATGGGTCACGACTTGTTAAAGCAATTAACAAAATATGTTGAAAATCAAAACAAACAAGCATTAAACGAAGCAATAAATGAAATAAAAACAATATAAAAGGAGCATTATTATGACAAACACAACAAAAAAAGCAATAAGTATAATA
>JAZNZJ010000083.1:0-24518 GCA_045594885.1 Candidatus Fimenecus sp.
GGGGAAGGTGGATTTGCCGTAAGGCAAAGACGGATGAGGTGGAAAACTAATTGATTATGATATGTAACGGTTGCTATCGCAACCTACACCTCATCAGTCACTTCGTGACAGCTTCCCCTCAAGGGGAAGCCAATTCATTACCCTGACAAATTCAAATTTGTTGGGACAAAAAGTATCGCCATTTCCACCTTATTTTAACTTTGCATTGAAGTTTTTGCTTGTGGCTTTGACTGAAAAATAGACAATTACCCATACAACAAAGTAAATAATCATAAATATTATTGTGAAAATCAAAATCACTTTGGGTTCAAATGGAATCCAAGTGTTTGCCACATAGCAAAGAGAATATGCGACATAAATTGTTGATAGATGACATAGTAATGATTTTCCCGTTGACCAGTGCTCAATTTGATTAAACACAGTTGCGCCTGCCTGAACAAATGCCAAGAGATAAGTTGAAACAATACCCGCCAATACTTCACCAGCATTCAAAACAAAATTGTCAGTTGTTTTTGATATTATAAAAAATATAATTCCTAAAATTATTGGTCCGAAGCCACCAAAAACAAGTCCACGGTGGAAAAATTCTCTTACATATTTATTCATATTATAAACCTAACCTTTCTTTTACATTTTTGAGATTTCTTCGTGACACATAATCAATATGACCATTCTTGAAAACTACCGTCAACGAGCCACCCACAGTTGCTTTGAATTTATCAATTTTCTTAATATTTGCTATACAGGACTGATTGATTTTCACAAAATTATTGTTAAGATTTTCTTCTAACTGATATAGCCTTGCTTTAAGTCTGTATTTTTCATTTACAGTTAATGCATAAACCTTATTATCCTCTGTGAAAAAACAGTAAATATCATTTAAATTGAGTTTTACAGTTTCGTTTTCTGTGTAACCTGTCAAGTCAATAAAACTATTGTTAACAAGCTCTTCTACATCGCTTATCAACTGAGTTTTTTCGTGAGCATATATGATAATTTCTTCGTCACGATTCGGGTCAATTACAATTTGAAGTTTCATGAAATTCCTCCTTGCAAGTGTATAATATCACTCTATTTTTCCGTTTGCAATATATTAAAAGTGTTCGGTATTTTTGGGAATGTATTCGGCAAAAAAATAAAGGGACGAGTTATTCATCCCTTACATTTTGCACTTTGCGTTTTGCACTTATATTATTTCTCCGCCACCCAATACTTCGTCACCGTCAAATATTACAAGTGACTGACCTTTTGTAATTGCTCGTTGTGGCTGGTCAAATTTCACGTGTAAAAGTCCGTCATTCGTTTGGTATGCCGTTGCAGGTTGTTCTTTATGTCTGTAACGCACACGTGCGAGTACACGGATTGGCTCAGAAATTACTTTTCCGCTGATTATATTAACATTTTTAGCAGTTACTTCACTTGTAAACAAATCTTCATTATCACCCAAAATAACATTATTGGTTTCGGGGTCAATGTTAAGCACATAAAGTGGATTTTTATAAGCAATTCCAAGTCCTTTTCGCTGACCGATTGTGTAATTCACAATGCCCTTATGCTCACCAAATGAAAAGCCGTCTTTATGCATAAAGAGTCCTTTGGGATATTCTTTACCGTTATAACCTTTAATGAAATTTACATAATCACCGTCGGGTACAAAGCAGATGTCCTGACTATCTTTTTTTCGTGCAGTTATAAGGTTATTTTCTTCTGCGATTTCACGAATTTCAGGTTTTGTATATTCGCCCAACGGGAATTTGATGTGTTTGAGTTGCTCCTGAGTAAGCATATAAAGGAAATAACTTTGGTCTTTACTCTCGTCAACTGCTTTTTTGAGTTTATATTCACCGTTTTCAAATACTACTCTTGCATAATGCCCCGTCACAACAAAATCTGCATCTAACTCGTGCATTTTATCCATCATAGCACCGAATTTTAATGTGCGATTACACTCAATGCAAGGATTTGGGGTTTTGCCCTGCTCATAAAACTCAATAAATTTATCAATAACTTGTTTTTTAAATTCTTCTTTAAGTGGGAAAATATAAAAAGGCATACCTAACTTGTCGGCAACTGCTTTTGCATCACTGCAATCCCCCTCGGAATAGAGTTGCATTGTAGCACCGACACAGGTATAGCCTTCATTTTTCATAAGTAAAGCAGCGACGGAGCTATCTACTCCGCCACTCATAGCAATAACTGCTTTTTTCATATTTTCACCCAAGTTCAAGCATTTTATCAATGCATCTTTTTGCTTCTCGGATTGTATTTGCATCCAATGTGATTTCTTCGCCACCCTTACCTTGAAGAGTATTATAAAGGTCAACAAGAGTTGTGGCTTTCATATCGGGACAAATAAGTTTAGGTGACAACGCAAAGAAATTCTTATCGGGACATTCATACTGCAAAGACTCTGCAATACTGATTTCTGTGCCGATAATAAAGTTTTTATGCTCACTCTCTTTTGCAAATTTCATAATACCCGTTGTTGAGCCAACGTAATCTGCCAATTCAACAACCTCGGGTTTACATTCAGGGTGCACAAGAAGAAGTGAATCGGGATAATATTCTCTTGCCTTTTTAACATCTTCTGCGGTAATTTGACCGTGAATGGGGCAACCGCCATTTACAAATTTAAAGGTCTTTTCGGGCACTTGCTTTGCAACAAAATCACCGAGATTACAGTCAGGGATAAAGAGAATTTTATCATTCGGGAGTTTCTTCACAATTTGCACTGCTGACGCAGATGTTACACACACATCACAAACAGTTTTGAGTGCCGCAGTTGTGTTGATATATGCAACAACTGTGTAATCGGGATATTCTTTTTTGATTTCTTCAATATATTCCTTGCTCATCTGCTCAGCCATTGGGCAACCTGCAACGGGACTTGTGATATAAACTGTTTTTTCGGGTGAGAGAATTTTTACGGTTTCTGCCATAAAACGAACTCCGCACATAATTACAGTTTTCGCATCAGTTTTTGAAGCTTCAACACTTAACTGAAAACTGTCGCCTGTGAAGTCTGCTACCTCAATAATCTCACGTGCAACATAACTGTGAGCGAGAATACAAATATCTTTTTCTTTTTTTAGTTGCAAGATTTTGTCTTGCATTTCTTTTACTGTCATTGGGAATCCCTCCACCGTCTTCGACGGTCCCCCTCCCTTTGACAAGGGAGGCTGATTATAGATTAATGGTGATGGTCTTCGTCGAATTTGAATTCGTCTGCGTTATATTCTATACCGTTTTTATCGTAATAATCTTTTACGGCTGCTTTGATTGCCTGCTCTGCAAGAACTGAACAGTGAATTTTAACTGCGGGAAGTCCGTCAAGAGCCTCAACAACTGCTTTATTTGTGAGTTTAAGTGCCTCACTCAAAGGTTGACCTTTAATCATATCAGTTGCTATTGAACTTGTTGCGATTGCAGATGCACAACCATAAGTATTGAATTTAACGTCTGTGATAATATCATTCTCAATTTTGAGATACATTTTCATAATATCGCCACATTTTGCGTTGCCAACTTCACCCACACCATCTGCATCGTCAAGTTTGCCAACATTATGAGGATTTGTAAAATGTTCCATTACTTTTTCTGAATATTCCATTAGTTGTTACCTTCTTTCACTATCTTTTCCCACAATGGTGACATATCACGAAGACGGTCAATAATTGGGGGTAATTTTTCTAAAATGTAATCCATTTCTTCAGGGGTATTTTCTTCACAAAGGCTCAAACGAAGTGAACCATGTGCTATTTCGTGAGGCAGTCCGATTGAAAGCAACACGTGGCTTGGGTCAAGTGAGCCCGATGTACAAGCCGAACCTGAAGATGCACTAATGCCCATTAAATCGAGGTAGAGAAGAAGTGATTCGCCCTCAACGCCTTCAAAACAAGCACTTACATTACCCGGTAATCTGTGCTCACGGTCACCGTTAATACGGCTGCGTTCTATCTTTAAAAGCCCCTCAATGAGTTGTTCTCTCATTGCAATGAGTTTCTTTGTGTTTTCTTCCATATTATCACAAGCACTTTTGAGTGCCGCTGCCATACCCACAATTGCGGGAACATTTTCAGTACCTGCACGGCGGTTTTTCTCTTGTGCACCGCCTTCAATAAGGTTTGGAAGTCTTATACCCTTTTTGCAATAAAGTCCGCCCACACCCTTAGGCCCGTGGAATTTATGACCTGAAAAAGACATCATATCAATATTATCAGCCTTTACGTCAACGGGGATATGGCCAACAGCCTGAACTGCGTCAGTGTGGAACAAAACTCCTTTTTCTCGGCAAACTGCACCGATTTCACGAATGGGCTGAACTGTGCCGATTTCGTTATTTGCATACATAATTGTCACAAGTGCAGTATCGTCTTTGATTGCATTTTCTACATCTTCAACACGCACAAGTCCATTTTCATAAACGTCAAGCAAGGTGATTTCAAAGCCCTCTTTTTTTAGTGCGTTGAGAGTATGAAGCACTGCGTGATGCTCAAATTTTGAACTTATAATATGTTTTTTGCCCTTTCTTGCCATTAAATGAGCCGCACCCTTAATTGCCCAGTTATCACTTTCGCTACCGCCCGATGAAAAATAAACATCATTGGGGTCTGCATTGATGCATTCAGCAACAATATTTCTTGCATCTCTTACTGCGTGAAAAGCATCTTGCCCAACTGAATGTAAACTTGACGGATTGCCATAAATTTCCTGAAAGCAGGGCATCATAGCATCAAGTGCAATTTTTGATATTTTTGTTGTTGCGGCATTATCTGCATAAACCTTCATAAATACAACTCTTTTCTATTTCATAGTAAATTACTGTGAATTCGTATATATCATACTACCTCACTATGAATTTGTCAATTATAATATAGGTAAAATTAACCAATTTTTGCAAAGAATTTTTCAGCATATCGCACAGATGACATTGCATCTTTACCATAATAGTCTGCACCAATCATATTGGCATATTCTTCTGTAAGCACTGCACCGCCCACCATTACAGAAACACCGCTTGTCTGCTCACGCAAAAGATTGATTGTTTCTTCCATTGCGGGTACTGTGGTGGTCATCAATGCTGAAAGTCCGACAAGTTTTACATTTTCTTTTTTCACTGCGTCAACTATTGCCTGTGGCGAAACATCTTTGCCCAAATCAATCACGTCATAACCGTAGTTTTCTAAAAGCACCTTCACAATATTTTTACCAATATCGTGAATATCACCCTTTACTGTTGCTATGATTATTTTACCCTTTTTAACACTCTGTGAACCGACCTTTGCCATATGCTTTTTAATAACCTCAAAGCTTACACCTGCGGTGCCGGCACTCATTAAGAGTCCGGGCAGAAATACAATATTGTTCTCAAAATCTCTGCCCACTTCATCAAGTGCGGGAATTAAAATATTATCAATTATTTGAAGTGGGGTTTTTGTTTTAAGTTCTTGCTCTGTAAGCTCATATGCCTGTATTTTCAAGCCCTTGATTATGGCAGTTTTTAAATCAAGTTCATTAACAGTTTTAATTTCTTTTTTCTCTTGGGTATTTTTTGAAATATAGGTTTCAAAATTATTGTCGAGCCCCATCAACGCACAATAGGAATAATACGCATTCATCATCGACTCACTTTTGGGATTGATAATTCCGGCACTGAGCCCTTTTTGCATTGCAAGTGTAAAAAATGTTGAATTAAGAAGTTCACGGTTGGGAAGTCCGAAAGACACATTTGAAACACCCAATACTGTTTTCACACCCAAATCATTGTTAAGTCTTTCAACACATTCAAGGGTTACTTTTGCATTATCCTTGTTGGTGCTTATGGTCATACAAAGAGGGTCAAATACCAAATCCTTTTTAGATATTCCGTATTGCTTTGCTCTTTCAATTATTCTTTCTGCGATTGCAATTCTGCCGTCAGCAGTTTCGGGAATACCCTTCTCGTCAAGAGTGAGGCAGACTACCACTCCACCGTATTTTTTTACCAACGGAAGTACTGAATTCATTGACTCTTCTTTACCGTTGACGGAGTTCACCATGGCTTTTCCATTATAAATGCGAAGTGCATTTTCCATTGCTACGGGGTTTGAGGTGTCAATCTGCAAAGGTGTATTCAATATACTTTGAAGCCCCATTACTGCATTCTGCATCATTTGTGGCTCATCAATTTCCGGAAGTCCCACATTTACATCAAGAATGTCCGCACCCGCATCCGCCTGTGCAACACCCTCACGGTAGATGTACTCCATATCATTATTACGAAGTGCCTCTTTGAGCATTTTTTTGCCGGTTGGATTTATTCGCTCACCTATTATTATGGGCTTTTCGCCGAAAATCACAGTTTTCGAATTAGATGTAACCGCAGTAAAATCTTTTTCGGTTGCTTTTTCAATCTTTTCATTTTTACAATGCTCTATCATCGCTTTTATATGGTCGGGAGTTGTGCCACAGCAACCACCTAACGCACACGCACCGTTTTTCACAATTTCAAGTTGTTTTTTTGCAAATTCTTCAGGTGTTACATTATAAGTTGTCACACCGTTGACACTTACGGGAAGCCCCGCATTGGGCTGAATAAATATTGGAGTTGAAGAATATTTCTTCATTTCTTTTAAGAGTGTCAACATTTGCTCAGGACCAAGTCCGCAATTCATACCAATTCCGTCAACACCGAGGCCCTCAAGTGTTAAAACTGCAGTTTTAATATCTGCACCCGTTAAAAGTATTCCCTTATCGTCAAAAATCATTGACACAAGTACGGGTAAATCCGTATTTTCTTTTGCGGCTAAAACTGCTGCTTTTATCTCATATAAATCGCCCATTGTTTCAATGAGAATTAAGTCCGCACCCGCCTTTTCACCTGCAATTACCTGCTCTTTAAAAAGGTCGTATGCATCTTTAAAATCAAGGTCACCACAGGGCTTTAAGAGTTTGCCCAGCGGACCAACATCAAGTGCAACAAAGCAATCACGATTCACATTCTCAATTGATTTTTTTGCAAGTGTCACCGCTGAAGTAATGATTTCTTCAACATTTTGAAATTTTAACCCATTCGCACCAAAGGTGTTTGCGGTGATTATATTACACCCTGCGTCAAGATATTCTTTATGGATTTTCAAAAGAATTTCAGGGTTGGTTATATTCATATTTTCGGGCAATTCGCCTGTTTTTAATCCGTTTTTTTGAAGCATTGTACCCATAGCGCCGTCAAAAAACAGTATTTCATTGCCGAATTTTTCTTTGAAAGTCATAAAATCATTCCTTATTTACGCCTATAAAAGCCGTAACTGTTTTTGTAGGAGTCATCATAAATCCATCGGACAAAGATATTCCCAATTGTTTATTCATTGGCAGAAGCTTAAAGAAATCTGCCTGTGCGGAGATTTGAAAATCACCATAACCCGGACTAAAACGGCACTTGTGCTCACCTTTTATATTCTTCTTCAAGTCTTCACAAGCAATATCACAAAGATTTTCAACCATTGAACCTGCAACCGCCTGTGCAATTGCGGTCATTGCAATATCTGTTACCGAATATTTGCGAATTAGAGTATCAACACCCTGCCCCAATGTTGCACCAAACAATATTACAGTTGAGGCATTTTTAAGATGATTTAAAAGCTTTTGACTTTTAAATTCAATTGAGTCAACAATAATTCCGTCGGGAGTTCTGTCGAATTCATATTCTTTATAAATATATTTGGGCTGAACCACCTTGCAAAGTTCTTCATATGCCTCGTCAATCAGTTCACATATTTCGGAATTCGGCATTGCACCGTGCTTATAGCCCATATACCGTGCAGTTTCACGTAAATCATATTTTAACAGCATCCGCAGTTACCTTTTTCTTTCTGCTTATCTACAAGGTATTGCAAAGTTATTGAGTCAACAACTTTATTTACTGCATCGAGTACGCATTGCCAGATTTCAAGAGTTACGCAGTCCATACAGTTTTCGCAAGGATTATCGTCAGTTTCAAGACAAGCAACGGGGGCTAAACTGCCCTCTGTAACTCTCAAAATTTCGCCAACCGTGTATTCGATTGGTTCACGGGTAAGCTTATAACCGCCCTGTGCACCACGAGTGCTTTCGACGAGATTTTCTTTTGAGAGCATTTTGATAATCTGTTCAAGATATTTTTCGCTGATGTTCTGTCTTGTAGCAATTGATTTTATTGAGATATAGCCGTCATCTTTATGAATTGCCAAATCGGTCATAAGACGAAGTGCATATCTGCCTTTTGTTGAGATTTTCATAATATCTACACCCTTTTAGAGTATTGTTGTTTGTTCATAATTTAATATACTACAAAATTAGTAGGAATTCAAGAGTTAATTCATATAAATTTGGTGGGAATTAGTTTTAGTACAAAATTTAAAACGCAAACTATCAAATTGCACTATATAAGTCGGCTGACGAGTATATTCGACGCAACAAATTATAACCACCGCAATAAGCCCCCAATTCACCAATAATACTTGACAATTTTATATAATACATATATAATTTGAAAATGGATTTCAAATTCAGAATGTGGTGAGCTTATGGGTTACGAAACAAAACAGAGCAAATTGGTCTGTGATTTCTTAAAAGCAAATGCAGAAAAACACTTTTCTGCTGAAGACGTATATTTTGCACTTCTTAATAATGGTGGTAAAATCGGCAGAACTACCGTTTACCGCCAACTTGACCGATTAGTTGTTGAGGGTAAGGTGCGAAAATTCTCGGCAGGTGATAATGAGCCCTGTTGTTATCAGTTTACAGATTGCGACATTTGTCACAATCATTATCATTTAAAATGTTCAGAGTGCGGAAAGTTAATTCACACAGAATGTGATTTTTTAGACAAGCTTTCCACCCATATTTTCAATGACCACAAATTTAGAATTGACGGCTCAAAAACCGTATTATACGGAATCTGCGAACTTTGTGCAAAGGGGGAAGTCAAGTAATAATGTTACAACATATTCATTCGCATACAGATGCGTCAATTATTTCAATTAGTAGTGTTTTTGACACATTTCTTGATGCTTTATGGGACACTTTTAAAATACTCCCCTTTTTATTCATAGCCTTTTTACTTATTGAGTTTCTTGAGCATAAGGCGCAGGACAAAATCAAGCATTTTTTCACCCGTGCAGGCTCGGCAGGTCCTCTTATCGGCACATTGTTAGGGTGTATTCCACAATGCGGATTTTCTGTAATGAGTGCTAATCTTTACAGTAGCGGAATAATTACCCGTGCTACACTTCTTGCGGTCTTTCTTGCCACCTCTGATGAGGCAGTTATTCTTCTTGCTACTGCAGAAAATGGTGGCTTTGAGGTTTTTAGACTTCTTCTCACGAAAATTATAATTGCATTGGTATTTGGTTATTTCTTATATTCGCTTGACAAAAAACATCATACTGAGCATCATCACCATTCCCACGACTTATGTGAGCACGACCATTGTGGTTGTGAAGAAAATGGCGGAGTGCTTCGCCCTGCACTTATTCACACTATAAAAGTTTTTGGATTTTTACTTATTTTCACAATCATTATTGACTTTGCAATTTTATTCATTGGTACTGACAGACTTTCTCATATTTTGCTTTCAGATTCAGTTTTTCAACCTTTACTGTCAGCAATAATCGGGTTTATTCCCAATTGCGCATCTTCAGTAATTCTTACAAGTCTTTACATTGACGGTGCTTTAAGCTTCGGTTCACTGATTTCTGGTCTGTGCATTAATGCGGGTGCGGGCTTACTTGTTTTATTCCGTGACAAATCAAAAATCAAGGATAATCTTAAAATTTTATTACTTCTTTATGTTTCATCAGTTGTACCCGGTTTAATCCTTCATATTATATAGATTTTTAAAAATATTCTTTACTTTCAAGTTTTAATGTGCTAAAATATTAAAGGTGTTATAAAACTTTTGGAGGTTTTAAAAATGGGAATTGATTTTAAAAATGATAATACTGATTTTCTTATTGAATGTATTTTGCAACTTAAAGACAAGGACGAATGTTATGCATTTTTCGAGGACCTTTGCACAGTGAATGAATTTCACTCAATGGCTCAACGTGTTGTTGTTGCAAAAATGCTTTCAGAGAAAAAGGTTTATAACGAAATAGTTAAGGCAACAGGTGCTTCAACTGCTACAATCAGCCGTGTTAACCGTTCACTTAATTACGGTGCTGACGGCTATGAAAAAATATTTGGAAGAGTAAAAAAATGAGTTACGGTATTTTTTCTTCAGTGTATGATATTCTCACGGAAAATGTAGAATATGAAAGAATTGCCGATAAAATATGCTCTCTGTTACACGAAAACGGTGTTGACGGAGGGCTTTTGCTTGACCTTGGATGCGGTACGGGTACATTATCTTTTCTTTTAGAGAAAAAGGGTTATGATGTAATCGGCGTTGACCCAAGTGAAGATATGCTTATGGTGGCAAACGAAAAGAAATATGACGAGAATTCTTCGGCAATTTTTCTTTGTCAAAGTGGCGAAAAACTTGATTTATTCGGCACAATTGACTGTGCGGTAAGTGTACTTGACACAGTAAATCACATTCCATCGCTTGACAATATAAAAGAAGCTTTCAAAAAGATTTCATTATTTATGAACTTAAATGGAATTTTCATTTTCGACATAAATACGATTTTTAAACATAAAGAAATTCTTGCAGATAACACTTTCGTTTACGATTTGGACGAGGTTTATTGCATATGGCAGAATTCTTTTGACAGTAAAAATCAAAGAACCGACATTGACCTTGATTTCTTTATCAAAAACGAAGATGACGAATGTTATGAAAGATTTAGCGAAAGTTTTTCGGAATATGCGTACAACACAGAGGATATACTTAATGCATTGACCGAATGTGGATTTGAAATTGTTTCGCTTTGCGACGATTACACTGACAATGCTGTAAATGAGCAAACTCAACGAATTACAATAACCGCAAAAAAGAAAAAACTTATATTTAAGGATGAATTAAAATGAACAAATTAGTCAGAATGATTTCAGAGGACGGCACTCTTTACTGCCTTGCCCTCAATTCAACCGAAATGGTTAAGGAAATGCAGAATATCCATAAGACTTCAAAGGTATGCTCTGCAGCTCTCGGCAGACTTATTACTGCGGGTGCTATGATGGGTGTGCTTTTGAAGGGTGATAAAGACACTCTCACACTCAAAATCAACGGTGGTGGGCCTGCCTCTCCCGTTGTTGCAGTTGCTAATTCAAAAGGTCAGGTTAAAGGTTATATCGGTGACCGAACAGTTGCTCTTCCGCTTAATAGCAAGGGTAAGCTTGATGTTTCGGGTGCAGTTGGCAAAAACGGATTTTTAACCGTGATTAAGGATTTAGGCTTAAAAGAGCCCTACTGTGCACAGACACCAATTATTTCAGGTGAAATTGCAGAGGACATTACCGCTTATTATGCAACAAGTGAGCAAACGCCCACCGTTTGTGCTCTTGGTGTATTAGTTGACCCCGAAACAGAAAATGTGCTTTTAGCGGGTGGATTTTTAATTCAGTTACTTCCAACTGCAGGTGAAGATACAATCACTCTTGTCGAAAAGAGTCTTGAGGGAATTAAACCCGTTACAACAATGCTCGCAGAAGGTCTTACACCTGAACAAATCTGTGAAACGGTACTCTCTGAATTTTCAATGCAATTACTCGACACCCAAGAGGTTGAATACAAATGTGATTGTAGTGTTGAAAGAGTAACAAAGGCACTTATTGGTGCGGGTGCTGACGGACTTCGTGAAATGGCAGAGGATGAAAACACCGAGGTTGTGTGTCATTTCTGTAATAAAAAGTATAATTTTTCAAGACAAAAAATATTGAAATTGCTTGATGAAGCAAGTGAATAGCTAAGTTCGCCTTACGGCGAGTTAAATGTGTTATATACGCTAAATTTTGCTACGGAGTAATTTAACTGTCGCAAAGCGACAATTTAGCAAATAAAAAAGACCGTTGAAGATTTTCCAACGGTCTTTTTTATTTATACTTTTAATTATTCAGCCTGAGGAGCTCCAACAGGACAACTGTCTGCACAAGCACCGCAATCGATACAAGTATCTGCGTCGATTACATAGATGCCGTCGCCTTCAGAGATAGCCTCAACAGGACAATCTGCTGCGCATGCGCCACAAGCGATGCACTCATCACTAATTACATATGCCATGATTTATGTACCCTCCCTTTAATGATGTAATTACATTGTAACACATATAATTCAAAAATCAAGTACTATTTTATTCAATTCCTTTTAATGCTTCCAATTCTTCTTTTTCAACACGGATTTTTCCATCCTTTATTGTCTTAACAGAATGGCGATGAAGAACTGCAGGTGCTGCGTCAGGACGGCGGTCGAGCTTAACTTTAAGCATACCTGTAATAAGATTATTTTCAACAACAGTACCCTTACCGTCAGGTGTATCAACAATTGCACCAACTTTTGGGGTTACACGTAGAAGATGCTCGTAAGTATCCTGCTCATATTTAAGGCAACACATAAGTCTTCCGCAAGTACCGCTGATTTTAGTCGGATTAAGTGAAAGCCCCTGCTCTTTTGCCATTTTTATTGAAACAGGTTGAAAGTCATTAAGAAAAGTATTGCAACAGAAAGGTCTGCCACAAATACCAAATCCGCCCACCATTCGTGATTCGTCACGCACACCAATTTGACGAAGTTCAATTCTTGTTCTGAATGAAGATGCCAAATCCTTAACCAATTCTCTGAAATCGACTCTGCCGTCAGCAGTAAAATAAAAGAGTAATTTACTGCGGTCAAATGTGTATTCAACATCTACCAGATTCATTTCAAGTCCGTGTGCAAGAATTTTTTCTTCACAAACTTTAAACGCCTCTTTTTCTTTCACCTTATTTTCTTCAAGGTCTTTAATGTCTTTTTCAGTGGCAACCCTGATTACTTTTTTCAAGGGTTTTGTAATGTCGTCTTCATTTATCTTGTGATTTGCTTTTGCAACAAGTCCGCATTCCATTCCTCGAACAGTTTCAACAACCGCATAATCGCCCTTATTAAAGACTTTACCATCAGCATCAAAATCATAGATTTTTCCGCCCTCTTTAAATCTTATACCTACAGTTTCAATCATATATTTTCTCCTATAATCAGGTTATTTTATCTGCCGATTGCTCTTTTAAATTCGTAGCACATACGAACAATGAGCAAATTATTATTACAATTACGGTCAATTGACAAAATCAATTCATCGCATACCGCTACAAGTTGTAAAAGTGATTTTGATGTCAATGATGTACAAAGTTTTTTGACTTCTGCGGAAAAACGAAAATCTCGCTCAAAACCACTTTTTTTAACCAATGCATCACGAAAAACCTCTGACAACAACTCAATTACACCCCGTGCAAACTGTGAGTTTTTTTGAAAAATTGCTGTCTGTTCCATAAGTAATAATTCATCAACACTTAACAAAGCATTTACGAATCCCTTAACTGCCTGTTCTTCTTTTTCAGTAATTTCGTTCTCATCACTTAAAAGTGAATACACCTGCACACGTGAAAGAACCGTTTCAAGCATAGTGCTTTTTGAAGTTGTCACAATTATGAAATAAACATATGCGGGTGGTTCTTCAAGAATTTTAAGGATTGCATTTTGTGCCTGTTCGTTCATATTATGTGCATTCTTGAGAATATAAATTTTCTTATCACTCTCATTGGGCACAATGAACGCATCATCACGAATTTCACGGACAGCATCGACGGTGAAATTTTTACTTTTACCCTTTATACCGTCAGTTACCGTAATATCGGGGTGACCGTTTTTCTGTGCTTTATTGCAATCAGCACAAATTCCGCAGGGCTTATGCTCACCTCTGCAAACAAGACAATTCGCTACAAAGTTGGCAAAGTCCTCCCCTTCTTTTTCATTCTGACACTCCACCAAAACGCCGTGAGGGAAATTGCCTTGCGACACCGAATTTTGCACATCCGAATAAAGCTTATTAAGTTTTTCTAAAGCTTCGTTTGTCATATCTTATAAAACTGCTCAACATCAACAACAAAAATTGTTGCACCGCCCACTGTTACCTCAACGGGCATTGATGAAAGCATTGTTTCTCCTATATATGTAGTATTAACAGGTGTGATTTTTTTACGTTGACTGCAATGTTCACCTATAATATTGTTAACCGCATCAACTTTTTTATCATCAACACCAATCAACAATGTCACATTACCAGTACGCAGAAATCCACCCGACGTTGAAAGTCTTGTTGCACAAAAACCTGCCTCTGTCAAGGCTTTTGTTACCGGATTAGCATCTTCACTATTGATGATTGCAATTACGAGTTTCATAAAATCACACTCCTATTTTTTACTGCAACAACTGAGCCAAAGCAATCATTACAGGCATTGTCAAAATTGACAACACACTTACCAAAGATGTTACCTTTGATGCGAGTGCGGTGTCACGGTCATATTTTGCGGCAAACATAACTGTATTACTTGCCGTCGGTGCTGAAGCACTCAAAACACAAGCCACAAGCAAAGTACCGCCAAAACCCAAAAGTTTGAGTCCCAATATGGTAATCAACGGCATTGCAATTATTTTAAGCCCCACTGTACCCCAAATTCTTTTATCTGAAAAAAGTGTTTTCCAATCCGCTGACGCAAGGTAAGTGCCAAACATAACCATTGCAAGAGGAGTATTAAGGTCTGCAAGGTAAGAAATGGGTTGAAAAATCACCTGTGGCAATTTCACCTGCAACAAGAATAAAGGTAAAGCAATACCCACACCAATCACACCCGGATTGATTATGAGTTTTTTTAAATTGAATTTTTCGTTTTTATCTCTTTTTTTCATTATGCTCACACCGTGAGAAAATGAAAGGATATTAAACGGCACCATAATTACGGAGCAATAGAAAACTCCCTCATCACCCAAAACTGCCTGTGCCAAGGGCAGAGCCATATAACCCACGTTGCCGTAGCAAGAGGCATATTTGAAAATACAAGCCGTATCTTTTTCGCCCTTGCTGAAAAAGACTTTTGCAAAAATCATTCCTACTGCGTGAAAAAACACACCGCCTAAAAGTGCAAGTAACAAGCCTTTAAGTGAATCACGGTTGAACTCCATATTCATAAAAGAACGGATGATTATTGCGGGTGCTACAATATAAAAAAGTAAATCGGTTGTCATTCTTGATGCTTTTTCTGTGTAAACACCAATTTTATGACAGGCAAACCCCACCATTGCAATAGTAAAAAGTATTACAACCTGAGTAAATGCTGTTATTACATTACTAAAAAACAAATCCATTATTCAGAAAGACCCTCTTGTTCATCAGCTTTTTCTTCAGTTTCTTCTTCATAGATTTCAAAAGCCAATTCATTACTGTCATTCAATTCTGCATATTTCATTGCGTTTACAATATATGCAAAAGCAAAAAATGCAAATGCCAAATCACAGAGTGAAAATGGATATTCGTTGGGCAGTTTGCGTCCGTTACCTGTAAGCACCATTACAAGACGGGGCAAATTTGCTGTAACAGTAAAGAATATTGATATAAAGCCTGTTACAAACAAATTACGCATTGCCTTATCATTTGAAAGACCCGATGAAATTCTTGCAAGATTTAAGAAGAAAATCATCATAAATGCAATCGCAAAAAGTTCAAGCATTAAGTCAGAAACATTGATATATGATATTTTTCTCACAAAACGAATTACTATTCTGCACATTGACCAGAAAAGTGGTGCTAATGCCATAAATTTATATTGGGAATAGGTTGTTTTGCCGTCAAAATATGAAATTCCGAAAATAAACATATAAATTGCGGCAAAAATACCGAATACGCCTTCAATCAAAAGCACGGGACTACCATCTACAAGAAAACTTGCTAAATTCTGACCCTTCATAAAAACATTTACAAATGCAGAAATTGAATCAGCCAAAAGTCCGATTGCAAATATAATTGATGTGATTGCCAAAAGCAAATTTTTACGGAAAGGTGCTTTTGACTCAGGGACATTCTTTGAAAGATTGGTAAGTATAAAGGGAACAATAACCGCTAAAGCCGCCAAGCCATAAATAAGATATACCGACCAATCAACTCTTTTATAAAATCCTGTGTCCGCTTCAATAATATTGAGAAGCTGGTACATTCTGAAAGGTACTGCAACTGCAACAAGACCCAATACAATATAGAGTGAGGTTAAAGGATTAATTTTTTCATTACTTCCTCTTAATTTCATATTGCTATCACCTTTCTTCAATAGGAATATATTCCTTCTGAATACCTTCTGTACGGATTATTCTCTCATCCATTGGTACATATGCACGAGGAATAGTAACATTTTTATATGCAGGTCGAACTATTCTGCCACCGGTAGTGAGTTCTTCAATACGGTGTGCTGACCAACCCGCCATTCTTGCCGCCATAAAGAGTGGTGTGAAAAGCTCTTGCGGAATACCCAGCATATCATAAACAAGACCTGAATAAAGGTCAACGTTTGCACAAATCTTCTTTTTATCACCACGGAGTTTTGCAAAAAGCTCGGGAGTGAGTGTTTCAACAAGATTGAGAAGTCTAAACTCATCTTCACGACCTGTTTTCTTTGAAAACTCGTCAGCATAACGACGAAGAATTACTGCTCTTGGGTCAGAAAGAGTATAAACAGCGTGACCCATACCATAAACAAGACCTGAGCCGTCACCTGCTTGCTTATGCATAATTTTTGTAAGATAATCTGCAACCTGACCTTCGTCAGTAATGTCCTTGATATTCTGCTTCATATCTTCAACCATTTTATGAACTTTGATATTTGCACCACCGTGACGAGGACCTTTAAGTGAGCCGATACCCGCCGCAATTGCCGCATATGTATCTGTACCGCTTGATGTAATACAACGTGTGGTAAAGGTTGAGTTATTACCGCCGCCGTGCTCTGCGTGAATAATCATACAAATGTCAAGAAGCTTCGCCTCGTCATCTGTAAATCTCTTATCTTTACGGATTGAACGAAGAATGCTTTCAGCAGTACCAAGTTCTTTCTTGCTCTGATGCATATACATACTCTTTTTGTCATATACACGACGTTTTACCTGATAAGCCGCAGTCATAATAACGGGAATCTGTGCTATGAGCTGAATGCACTGACGAAGCACATTTTCAGGTGAAATGTCATCGGGATTGGGGTCATATGAATAGAGAGCCAATACACTGCGTGCCGCCTTATTCATAACATCGGGGGACGGTGCTTTCATAATCATATCTTCAATAAAATCTTCGGGAAGCTCACGACATTCTGCCAAAAGATTTGTAAACCAAGTTAATTGCTCTTTTGTTGGGAGTGAGCCGAAAAGAAGAAGCCAAACTACCTCTTCATAACCGAAACGGTTTTCTTTTTCACAATGCTCAACAATGTCATTCATATTGATTCCACGATAAATAAGACGTCCGTTTTTCGGAACTTTTTCACCGTCATCCATATAATAGCCCTCAACCGAGCAAACACGGGTAAGACCTGCGAGCACACCTGTGCCGTCATAATTGCGGAGTCCACGTTTAACTTCAAATCTATTGTAGTAATCGGGGTTAATGTGGTTATTTTTACGAAGCTCTTCGCATAAAGTTGAAAGAGCATCATTGGAGATACTTGAAATATATTCTGCCATTATTTTACCTCCTCGTAGAAAAATTTCGATAGTTTTCCAATTTTATATAAATATACAGTATATATTTTAATACATTCAAGGACTAAAGTCAACACAAAAGGAGTGACAGAAATGAAAACTTATTCAATGATTTGTTTTTTCTTAAGTCTTGCTATGATTCTGTGTCCGCTTTGCTCAGTCGAGAAAGCAACGCAAGTTTTTTCACAGGATTTTTCAAATGAAGAAACAACAATTCCACAAGAACCTAATGGAGAAACCGTTGTAAAGGTTATGAATGCCGACAGTAAAAATATTACTGAAATGAGTTTGCGTGATTATCTTATAGGGGTGATTGCCGCAGAAATAAATGCTGCCTATCACGAAGAGGCAATCAAAGCACAGACAATTGCGGCACACACAATGCTTTTATATTCTAAAGAGTATAAAAACGACGGGCTTAATGGTGCTGACATCAGTAACAGCAGTTCAACTCATCAGGGCTTTTTGACCGAGGACGAGCAAAAAGAAAAATGGGGTGACAATTACAAAACATATCGTGAAAAAATTGAAAAATGCGTTGACGAGGTAATTGATTTCACAATTCAATATAATGGCGACCCTATAAATGCGGTTTTTCATTCCATAAGCAACGGACAAACCGAAAATGCCACGGATGTGTGGGGCGGTGAATACCCGTATCTTGTTTCTGTACAAAGTGCAAGTGACAAGCTCTCCCCCGCTTTCAGTTCAACTGTCACCATTGCTGAAAAGGATTTTTTTGATGCTTTAGAAATTGATGATAGCGAAATAGATGAAAATCCCGCAGACTCCATTGGTGAAATCACAAACACGGACACGGGAATGGTTAAAACAATTACTATTGGTGAAAAGTCTTTCAAGGGTACTGATATTCGCAAATTATTTGACCTTAAAAGCAGTACATTCACTTTGGAATATGATGACGGTAATTTTGTTTTTAATGTGCGTGGCTACGGGCACGGTGTGGGAATGAGCCAATATGGTGCGGATTTTATGGCTCGACAAGGATTTAAATATGATGAGATTTTAAAGCATTATTATACAGGAGTTGAATTAATAAATTCTTAATGCGTAATGCGGAATTCGTAATTATTGGTCTGCGATTCCCCCCTTTCCGTCACCTGCGGTGACACCTTCCCCTCGTAGGGGGAAGGCTATGTTGAGTTTCACCCTTAAGAATGGGTAAAACAAAAATCACCATAACAAATTATGATTTGTCAAATAAAATTTAATGCTCCCGTTTAGAGTTTCAGTATTTGGTAATACTTTTATTGAAGCTTTATTCGGGAGTGGTTTTTTGCAATATACGAGGGTAGAAATATGCGGAGTAAACACCGCAAAACTAAAGGTTTTAAAAGAGGCAGAAAAGGTACAGCTTCTCAAAAAAATCAAAGAAAATAATGATAAAAAGGCTCGGCAAGAATTGATTGAAGGCAATCTGCGACTTGTTTTATCGGTTATTCAAAGATTTTCAAATCGTGGTGAAAATCCCGACGATTTATTTCAGGTTGGGTGCATTGGGCTCATTAAGGCAATCGACAATTTTGATGTGACACAGAATGTACGATTTTCAACCTATGCCGTCCCAATGATAATCGGTGAAATTCGCCGATATTTACGTGACTACAACACAATTCGTGTGAGCCGTTCACTTCGTGACACCGCTTACCACGCAATGCAGATTAAAGAAAGAATTCAAAATGACACGGGGCGAGATGCTACAATTGAAGAGATTGCAAAAGAAATGGAACTTGAGCCCGTTGACGTTGTGTTGGCACTTGAGGCAATTGTTGAGCCCGTTTCACTTTATGAGCCCGTATATTCTGACGGTGGTGACACAATTTATGTTATGGACCAGGTTGGAAGCTCAGAAAGTGATGAGGATTGGCTCAATGAAATTTCAATAAAAGAGGCTATTAAAAATTTGGGAGAAAGAGAAAAACAAATCTTAAATCTTCGTTTTATGCAGGGTAAAACTCAAATGGAGGTTGCCGAGGAAGTGGGCATAAGTCAAGCTCAGGTAAGCCGTCTTGAGAAAGGTGCAATCAAAAAAATTAAAGAAAGTTGAAATCTGCAAAGCACTCCTGCATATTATGTTGCAGGGGTGTTTTTATGAATTGTTGTATTACTGATTTGCACGAAAAAGAGGTTATAAATTTAAGTGACGGATGTCGCTTAGGTAGTGTATGTGATGTTGAAATTGACACTTGCTCGGGGTGTATTGTTTCAATAATCATCTGGGGAAAATCAAAGGTATTTGGTCTTATGGGCAAAACTGAAGACATTAAGATTTGTTGGAATGACATCAAGGTTATTGGTGACGATACTATTCTTGTTGAGTTTGATTGCCCTGAAGAATGCAAAAAGCAGAACAACACAAATAGTTTTAACAATCTGTTCAAGCACCGATAGGTTGAAAAATAAAAAAATATATGATACAATTAAATAAGTTAAAAAATCAATTGTATCGGAGTGTAAAATTATGGAAAATATGAATAAAGTTAAGCTTACAATCCATGGCTCTAATTATGTTATAAATACTGACGAAAGTGTTGAATACACTGAAGAATTGGGCAGAAGAATTGATGAGAGAATGACTCAAATTATGAAAAACAGTTTTTACATTTCACCCACTCAAGCCGCCATTATTGTGGCACTTGAAATGGCTGATGAGCTTTCAAAATGCGAAAAGAGTGTTGAAGAATATCGCACTCAGGTAAATGCATATCTTGAAGATTCTGCAAAAGCAAAATCTGAAAGAGATTATTATAAACGTGAACTTGAAAGAGTAAAAACTGAGGCTAAATTCAAAAATGACCAAATAAATCTTTTCGCAGGTGTACAAAACAACAATGATGAAGAAAATTGAGATTTTGGCTCCCGTCGGTAATGAAGATGCATTAAAATCAGCCGTACTCAGTGGTGCTGATGCGGTTTATTTCGGTATGGGCAATTTTAATGCCCGTCGTAATGCACAGAATTTTACAGATGAGCAAATTAAAAATGCAATTGAATATTGTCACGCAAGGGGTGTTAAGGTACATATTACTCTTAACACCCTTATTAAAGATTGCGAACTTTCCTCACTTTATGACGCAATAAGAAAAATCGCAATTTCAGGTGCGGACGCCGTAATTGTTCAGGATTTGGGTGTTGCAAGTCTTGTTCGTGAAACATGTCCCGAACTTATTATGCACGCATCAACACAGATGAGTGTGGGTACTCTTGAAGGACTTTATGAACTTGAAAAATTAGGGTTTACACGTGCGGTGCTTCCAAGAGAATTAAGTTTAGACGAAATCAGATTTCTTTGTGCCCACTCCCCCATTGAGCTTGAGATGTTCATTCACGGTGCTCTTTGTATGTGCGTGTCGGGTCAATGTCTTATGAGTGCAGTGCTCGGTTCACGAAGTGGTAACAGAGGACTTTGTGCCCAGCCCTGCCGTTTACCTTTCAAGGCTGAAAAAGGCACGGGGCACGATTTAAGCCTTAAAGATTTATCACTTATTGAACACATACCGCAACTTGCAGCAATGGGTATCTGCTCATTTAAGATTGAGGGTAGAATGAAACGTCCCGAATATGTGAGTGCTGCGGTAAAAGCTTGTAAAAGAGCCATTAAGGGCGAATACAATTTTGATGATGCAAAAGACTTGCGTGATTTGTTTTCACGCTCCGGCTTTACTGACGGATATTATAAAAACCATCTCGGCAGAGAGATGTTTGGCTACCGTGAAAAAGAAAATGTTCAGGCTACCACAAAGGATTTGCTGAATAAATACTCAATCAACTATGAAAAAGAAGCTCCACGGTACAAGGTGAATTTCACCTTTGGGGGTGCAATAGGTAAAAAGGCATTTATCAATGCCGAATGTAACGGATATACTGTAAAAGCAGAAAGCGAAATGCTTTGTGAAGCACCTATCAACAGACCGATTGCAATTGAGCGAATTAAAGATGCACTTTCGAAATGCGGCGGCACACAATTTGAGGCTGAAAGTGTTGAAATACTCGGTGAAATTGATTTTTCACTACCCGTTTCTGCACTTAATTCAATGCGAAGAATTGTGCTCTCACTACTTGAAGAAAAAATACTTGATAAAAATGAGAGAATTATCAATGAGCCGTCAAATCCGTCAGACATAAAATCTAAAAACGATAAAAATATTTATTGCAGATTTGACAATGCGGGACAAGTACCCGAAACGGCAAAGGATTATATTGTTTTTCTGCCACTCGGCACTGATGATGAAATCATAAAAGAAAATGCATATGGTGTTGAACTGCCCCACGGTATGTTTGGCAACAGTGAAAAGGTTATGAAAATGCTTTCGGAGTCCTCCGCTTATTTCGCCCTGTGCCACACACTTGATGCGGTTGCAATTGCGAAAAAATGCGGTAAAAAGGTTATTGCCTCACCGTCCTTGAATATAATAAACTCTCATTCTATGGATGTTGCAAAAGAATTGGGCATCAGTGAAGTAATTATTTCAAACGAATGTACTCTTGATAATTTTAAAAATATTTCTTCACCAATTCCAAAAGGAATTACTGTTTATGGCAGAATTCCCCTTATGCTCACCCGTAATTGCCCCGTTAAAAACGGCAAAACCTGTGGTGAGTGCAGAAGAAACAGTCAGATTACTGACAGAAAAGGAATTATTTTCCCCGTTAAATGCTTTATGGGGTATTCTGAAATTCTCAATTCCCGCCCAATTTATATGGCGGACAGAATGAACGAAATTCCGCCCTGTGATATTCTATTCTTCAACTTCACAACTGAATCAACAACAGAAGTTAAAGAGATTTTAGATGCTTATAAAACTAACAAAAAACCACAGATAGAATTTACCCGTGGTCTTTTATACAGAGGTGTTGAATAATGAAAGAGCTAAAAATAAAGAAAGTACGAGAAAATGCAAAAATCCCCACAAGAGCAACTGTTGGCAGTGCAGGATTTGATTTATATGCTTGTATCCCAGAGCCGATTACACTCAAAAAAGGTGATACGGCGATAATCCCCACGGGAATAGCAATAGGGCTTGATAATAAAAACTTATGTGCCTTTGTATATGCGAGAAGTGGCTTGGCAATCAAACACGGAATAGGACTTCTCAATTCCGTTGGTGTTATTGATAGTGACTACCGTGGTGAAATTTGTGTAGGAATTATAAAGCAAACTGACCCTGAATATACAATTCAGCCATTTGAAAGAATTGCACAAATGGTAATTAAGCCCGTTGAATTACCCGAGCTTGTTGAGGTTGACAACCTTGATGAAACTGACCGTGGTGCAGGCGGATTCGGGTCAACGGGAACAAAGTAAATGCAAAATTCAAAATTCAAAGTGCAAAATTAAGGCGGTTGACTTATAGTCTTCCGCTTTTTATAATATGTTTGAAACAAAATTCATTTTAAAATACTCTTATATATAAAAGGGGGAATAAAAATGAAAAAGAAAACTGTTACGATACTTTGCATATTTCTTTCAATTATTTTACTAATTGCAGGTGTTATTGCAATTGGAATGGGTATAATGACCTCAAAAGGCTATGGCTTCACACAAGGAAAATGCTTGATTACCGCACAGGGCTCATATATGCTCATTGATGAAAACAATTCACCAATTGAAATGAGCAATCAAAGTGATAAAGATATTTTCAGTGACCTTTCAAGTGGTGATGAAATTCTTGTGCTTCACGACGGAATTCAAGAGTCCTACCCCGCCCGCACAGGTGCATATTATTGCAAAAAATTAAGCGACGGCAAGGCAGAAGATGTTCCGCAATCGGTTATTGAAGGTCTGACCGAAATGGGTTGGCTCCAGAAAGAAATCAAGGGCACAAGAGTTGAGTGTGTGGGTGAAGATTATAAATTTTCAATAACCATTCCTGATGATTGGGAATATGAAACTGAAACATATAACTCAGATTGGATTTTAGAAAACCTTGACTCGCTTAAAGAAAATCCCACATACCGTGGTCCTGCCGACACAATCAATTTTCGCCCCGCAGATGAAGAATATGGGCAAATTGTAGTTCAATTTGACAAATATTTCGGTGTGTGCGGTACGGGACTTTCAGGTAAAACCGTTTATCTCGGCGAATACGTAGGTAATATGGGAATCTATGATAATAATGAAAAATGGAGTTTCATTGTAATTGATAAAGACTATGTAATCACAAACCAAAGCGATGATTGGTGGAAACTTTATGAAGATGAGGTTATGGAAATACTGAGCACTATAGAAATTGAATAAATACACAAACAACTTTTAATAGGGATGTGATTTCACATCCCTATTTTTTATGTAAACCACCTTAAAATATTAGGATGAGTACTGCAAAAAAAAGAAATCAACCTATGTAAAAATTACACCCCACCTATGTAAATTTTACACTCGACCTATGTAATTTTTACACCCGACCTATGAAAAAACTACACCCAATAAATAATATATAAATAATAAATATAATTAATATATAAAAGAGCAAAAAGAATTCATTTGTAAGGTTTTTGTAAACGAATCATCAAAATGGCTTGTTTGTGCTATTTGAGGATAAAAAAATAAACGTCGAACAAAAAGTCCAACGTTTTAAAGCTATTTAATTTCTTCATACATTTCACTTGCTGTCTGCTTTGTTGCGTGTTCGGTTACATTTAATACTTTATACTTTGTAATCTTTTCACCGAACTGAATTTCGAGGACATCCCCTTCTTTTACATCATAAGAGGCTTTTACAACTCGACCGCTAACTGACACGTGACCTGCGTCGCACACTTCGTTTGCGATTGTTCGTCTTTTTATTATTCTTGATACTTTTAAAAATTTGTCTAATCTCAT
>JAZNZJ010000084.1:0-15712 GCA_045594885.1 Candidatus Fimenecus sp.
GTTGTTACACTATCTGGAATTATTATGCTTTTTAAACGATTAGAACCACAAAAGGCAAAATCATTTATACTTGTTATTCCATCTAACAAAATTATATCTGTTACCAGTTCATCGTTAAAGTATTCATTTTGTGCACACATCATTGGATTGGAATATTCATCACCAAATGATATTTTTGCCCAATCATTTATTGTTCCGTTATAATACATATTTGCCAAATTGCCACAACCGAAAAATGCACCAGAACCAATTGAAGTTACACTGTCAGGTATAACTATATTTGCTAAGCTTGTACAATTACTAAACGCAGAATCTTCAATGGTTATTACGCCATTCCCCATATCTACGCTTGCTAGACGACTACAATTATAGAATGCTGAATTGCCAATAGTTGTTACACTATCTGGAATTATTATGCTTTTTAAACGATTAGAACCACAAAAGGCAAAATCATTTATACTTGTTATTCCATCTAACAAAATTATATCTGTTACCAGTTCATCGTTAAAGTATTCATTTTGTGCATACATCATTGGATTGGAATATTCATCACCAAATGATATTTTTGCCCAATCATTTATTGTTCCTTTATAATACATATTTGCCAAATTGCTACATCTTGAAAATGCACCGCAACCAATTGTTGTTACACTGTCTGGAATTGTTATACTTGTTCTTGAACAACTCGAAAAAGCTCCATCGCCAATAACTACTGTTCCATCTTTTATTGTTTGTTCACCTGATATATTTTCTTCTGCATCAATCAAATACTTGTCAATATATAATATCCCGCCATCCCAATTGTTTGCATCATTATAATAACCATTGTTGTAAAATGCATTCACACCAATTGTTGTTACATTTTCACCGATTGTTATATTTGTTAACCAATCGCACTCAGCAAATGCCCAGGAACCTATTGTTAATACACTATCTGGAATTGTTACGCTTGTTAAATCATAACCTAAAAATGCCTCATTACCAATTGTTGTTACAGTACTTGGAACAATATATTCACCTTTATTTTCCCCAATAGTATACTTTATCAATTCTGTAGCACCCTTGTTAAAAAGAACACCGTCAATTGATGTGTATGCCGTATTATTTATAGATACATTTATTGATGTTAATCTATAGCAATAGTCAAATGCATTTTCACCAATTGTTGTTGCATTTTCACCGATTGTTACACTTCTTAAATTCCTACAACTTGAAAATGCACCGTAACCAATTGTTGATACACTGTCTGGAATTGTTATACTTGTTAAAAAATCACAACTTGAAAATGCATAATCACCAATTGTTGTTACTCTTTCAGGAATTGTTATGCTTGTTAAAGAATCACAACCTGAAAATGCGTGGTCACCAATTGTCGTTACACTTTCGGGAATTGTTACACTTTTTAAACTACCACAATCTGAAAATGCATAATCACTAATTGTTGTCACACCATTACAAATAATTATTGTTTTCAATGCTTCGCAACTATCAAAAATATTTACAACTCCCCTGTCTAATACATATTGGGGTATTGTTGCACATTCTAATCCTTCACAATCGATGAAAGCCGACTCTCCAATGAATATTATGCTGTTGGGGAGTATTATACTTGTTAAATATCTGCAATAGTCAAAAGCCTCTGCGCCAATCGTTGTTACACTATTAGGAAGGGTTACACTTGTTAAGCCGAGACAATGCGAAAACGCAGACTCTCCAATTGTTGTTATACTGTTGGGGAGTGTTATGCTTGTTAAACCGCTACAACTATTAAAAGCATAATCACCGATTGTTGTTACACTACCAGTTACAACAACCTCTTTAATGGTATCTTCATAGTTTTCCCAAGGACGATTATTATATTTATAATCATACATAGCACCCGTTCCAGAAATGGTTAATGTGCCCGTTTCATCATCAAATGTCCAAGTAAGATTGTCACCACATTCGCCTGAATATGACTTGGCAAATGACGAAATTGTGTAAGCAGGTAACATTGTCACCAACATTACAACAGCTAAAAAAATTGATAAGATTCTTTTTTTCATAACAATATCTCCTTTAAAAAATACAAAGTAATTCTATACTTTTTACATATACTTTTCAATGGTGAATTGTGACAAGATATAAGTCACATTTTTAGTTAAAATGATAATATAAATTAATAATTATTATTGTATAAGATGCGTCTTTCGGGCATCTGTTATTGACTTTTACAATACTTTATAAAAATATTTGAAAAAATTTAAAAAAGCACTTGACATTACCACGACCCTTTGTTATAATGACTCTTGCCGTTTGAGAGAACGGCTCGATATTTGCGAGAGTGGCGGAATCGGCAGACGCGCACGTTTGAGGGGCGTGTGGTAATCCCGTACGGGTTCAAGTCCCGTCTCTCGCACCAAATATAGAGTTCACACTTTTGTGTGGGCTCTATATTTTTTTGTAAAAAATTAGGGGCTTGAACCCGAGAGGGTTTTTGCGTTAAAAAAATGTGCCAGTGGCACTTTTTTAGCAAAAAGCGGTTGGCAGGTACCGAAATTCGTAGAATTTGGGTCGCCAAGCGGTCAGTATGCGAGCAAAAAGCGAGCACACGGTCAAGTCCCGTCTCTCGCACCATATATAGAGATAACACTTTTGTGTTATCTCTTTTATTTTTTTTAAAATCATTAACTTAATCACTTGCGTGTATTATACCAACATTCAAATATAATTCTTTCGGGTTGCACGATAATACAATATTTTATTTAGTTGTAAAGTTACAAAAAATACTCTCTGTTTCTTGATGTAACGACAAATTTGTGCTAAAATATTGATAATAATACAACTAATTCTCACAAGGGGGGATTCACAATGACAGTTATTGAACTTTTTGATAAAACCTCAATTGAAAATATGATTAGCACGCTTCTTGTGAAACCTGAAAAAGTATATTTTGTGTGTCACAACAAAAAACAAGTTGATAAAAAAATAGAGAAATACATAAAAATTGCCGAGGGCAGAGGCATTGATGTCAAAATGGAGTCTGTTCCCGTTAACCGAAATAACCTTGAAAGCATTGTAGATGCACTTTCAAGAATAATTGACGAAAATGAAGATTGCCACATTGACCTTTCTGGCGGTGATGATTTATATCTTGTTGCGGCAGGTATTGTTTATGAAAAATATGGTGACAGAGTGGAGTTACACAGATTTAACGTGCGTAACAACTCCCTTTCTGACCTTGATAACAACGGTAGGCCATGCGTTGAAGAGCCCTTTGAAATAAGTATTGAAGAAAATGTGGGGATATATGGCGGTATAATTCTCGACTGCGATAAATCTGACAAAAAAGGTATGTCCTTTGACAAAGATTCTGAATTTGCCCAAGATATTCTTAAACTATGGGAAATCTGCAAAAACAATCCAAGATATTGGAACAGTATTCTATGTTGTCTTAATCTGCTGCAATCTAAATTTTTGTGCCCCTCAAATTCTCTTGCAGTAAGCTTTGAAATTGAAGAAGCGAAAGATTTTCTTAACTCTCATAAAAAAGAGTATCTTTCTCTTTCGGGCTTTCTTAATAATCTTAAAAAATATGGTCTTATTACCAATCTTGTAAATACACCTGAAAAAATCTCATTTGTTTATAAAAATTCATATGTAAAAAAAGCGCTTTCTAAAGCGGGTACTGTTTTAGAATTGTTTATCAGCATCAAGGCATTCAATATGCTTGACAACGACAAAAAGCCACTTTACAACGATGTTATGACAAGTGTTGTTCTTGATTGGGACGGTGAAATTCCTCAAGGAAAAGTCAATATATCCAACGAGATTGACATTGTTCTGATGAAAGGTCTTGTACCTGTATTTATATCCTGTAAAAACGGCGATATGGATATTGACGAGCTCTATAAGCTTTCAACCGTTGCCGAGCGTTTTGGCGGTGAATATGCTAAAAAAGTTCTTGTTGCGTCAGAGCTTGATGCGTTAGGTCCAAAGGGCGACATAATCAGAGCCCGTGCCGATGATATGAAAATACGCATACTTGATGACATTGACTCAATGAGTGAAACAAAGCTTAACAACGCAATAAAGACACTTTGGAATAATTAGGAGGATTACAATGTTATATTTTTATCCTGAAGATTTTGGTGCACTTGGTAACGGTGTGAATAACGACTGTAAGGCTATTCAGTCCGCCATTGACAAGGCAGAAGAAAATGGTGGGGGCACAGTTGTGCTCACAAGTGGAAAAACATATTATTCTGATTCAATCCGTATGAAAAAAAATGTTGAGTTGCACCTTCAAAAAGGCTCTCGTCTTAAAGCAACTGACAATATTGAGGGCTATATTCGTCCTTGCAATATGATTAACGACCCAAAAACTGCACTTATCGGCAACCCTGTAACAGGCAAACCGTCATTTGTATTTATTTACGGCTACGAGGCTGACGGCTGCACAATCTCCGGTGAGGGTACAATTGATGCAAATGGTCACGCATTTGTTGAAAGAAAAGACCAATATTATGTAACGGGTAATTTTTATCCTCGTCCAACTGTAATTTACATTGAAAAGAGTAACAACATCACATTCAAGGATATTACAATTGTTGATGCACCATTTTGGACACTTCATCCCGCAGGCTGTGACGATGTGCTTATTTCTCAAATCAGAATTTTAAATGATTTGGATGTTGCAAACTCTGACGGTATTGACCCAGACCATTGTACAAATGTGAGAATTTTAGGCTGTCACGTTGAATGTGCTGACGACTGTATTTGTCTTAAAACCTCAAAGGGCAACGCAGAATATGGCCCTTGTGAAAATATTATTATTGCGAATTGTACTCTCATTTCAACATCTGCTGCCATAAAAATCGGTACAGAGGGTGTTGGGGATTTCCGTAATGTAATCGTTGATAACTGCATTATTTCACGAAGTAACCGTGGTCTTTCAATTCAGATTCGTGACGGCGGTAATGTTGAAAATATTACATATTCAAACTGCATTATCGAAACCCGTCGTTTTTGCCCTGACTGGTGGGGCACAGCCGAGCCAATTGTTATCACCACCTTCAACCGTGACGAGAATACAAAATCGGGTAAAATTAAGAATGTCCGTTTCCGCAATATCACTTGTAAGGGTGAAAATGGTGTGCTTATTCACGGAACTGAAGAAAATATGATTGAAGATGTAACCTTTGAAAATGTCAGTGTTACAATGACAAAGACATCAAAATGGGATTGCGGTCTTTACGATTTACGTCCGTGCTTACAATATGGTGTTGAAAAACACAAAAACAGCGGTTTCTTCATAAGAAATGCCAAAAACGTGCTTATTGAAAAATCATCAGTTCATTGGGGCAACATCTGTGATGATTACAACAAATCCATTGACGCAGAAAATGCACCGAATTTGGAATTGATAAGGTTTACGGGAACAAACGCACAGTAAAAATATTAAAGGTCGTTCTAATTGTTAAGAACGACCTTTTTGTATAAAACGAGTTGACAAATTGGGGGTTGCAGGTTTCTTTGTGTCATTCTGAGCGAAGCGAAGAATCTCTGTTTGGTTGAGATTCTTCGTCACTGCGTTCCTCAGAATGACATTACTTGTAGATAGTATTTACCCCGACAAATTCAAATTTGTTTAATTGAACATCAAGAACAAAACCTCAACCGCATGGTTGAGGTTTTATCTGTTTATGTTATTTCAATGCATTATAAACCGCAGGTACAAACCAACCGTAAATATAGGGCACGGCAAATGAGAATACAACTGATGTAATAAGGGTAAGTCCCCATTTTTCTATTCTTGAACCAACAAAGAAGATTGCGTAAAATGGTGCTACAAGAATTTTGCTGATTTTCTTTTCGTTATTTACAAAGAAATTCTCTTTAAGCATCATAACATCTTCAATTTGCGGAAATAGATTTGTCCACATTGAGATGCCGAGATAAAGACAAATCCATGCAAAAACATCGGTGAATTTACCAAAATAATAGATTGTTGTTGCACCGAATGAGAGTGTTAAAAATCCAAGCATAAAATTCAAAAAGAAAGGTATAAAGCAAACATCAAAGCTTGGACCTTTTCTGCTGATTAATTGATGGTCAACGTGGGAAAGCATTTCATTTGCCTGCACCACTCTTGCATCATCAACAAGAATTTTTGACACACGACAACTCATATGTTCAAAAAATGCGTGAAGCATTGCACCGGGTAAAGTAAGAAATTTAACAATAATATAAACTATACTCATACTAAATCATACCTCCCGCTCATTGCAAGTTCTTCAAGAGTTACCTTGCCGTTTTTATAGTCGGTTACGTCACTTGAAAACTGAATTGAATCATCACCATATTCCTTGATTTCAAGTTCAAAGTTTTCAAAACTTTCTGTGTCGCCTGTTGCAAGTGCCAACATTGCATACAAATCCCTTGTTTCAAGCCCCGGACCATAACCGTTCATCTGATAATTATAGCAATCTGCAATTGCCAAATAAGCCTCATTATAATCACCGAGCATAATATAGTTGAGTGCTTTGTGCATTACGAGAACATAGCCCGTATCTGCAATTAACTGTTCGCCACCCTTAATATTTTCAAGCATTTCAAGACCGTCGTCACAGAGGTCAGCACCTTTTTGATAGTCCTTATCTCTGTATCGTGAAAGCATTGATTTTACCATATAATAATCGGGACTTTCATTATTTTGCTCTTTAATACTCTCTGCGATTTTTTCTGCCTTTTCATACTCACCAATTCCCACATAGGTTGCACCTAACAATGGATTTACCAATCGGTCAATATAATTTGACGAATCAATAGATTTCTCAAGGTATTGTGCACACACCGCATCACCCTTGTTGCAATATTGAGCCGCAGAATACATATAAAGATTTAACCAACCCTCGTCGCAGATATATACATCTTCTGTTCCGTCAGGCACATAATCCGTTTCGGTTTCATCGTGGCACTCGCCATCTTTAACATAAATCTTTTTGCCCGAAAGTGACTGAAGCTCTGCAATTATATCATCATATTGGTCGTCTGCAACTGCAGGGTATTTGTCAAGATGATTTTGAATAGCAACTACTGATGCCTGCATTGCTTCAATCTCATCGCACAATTTTTCTACCTTGTCAAACATGGGCATTTTTAACTGAAAATCAGAATAAAAAGTATTAACCATCTGTAATGCAGCATCCATATTGAGAAGTTCGTATTGAGTTTCAATCACCCTTGACTGAAGTCCAAGATATTCCTCATAGCTTTCCTCATCAATATAACCTAAAGCGGTTTCATAAGAGGCTGCCGCTGAATAAATGTCATTATTTTTCAAGGCTCTGTCGCCCTGTTTCATAGTTGAAAAAATCGGCGCATTGATTACAAAAAGGAATAATGAGGCAACGGCAATACCGACTGCAACCACTGCCATAAAAGCACCTTTCCAGTCATATGGATATTCCTCAAGAAGTTCCTCACATTCACTGCAGAAAGGACTTTTCGGGTCTTTTTCTGTACCCCTTGGCCTTTCGCCACAGCATTCGCAAAGTTCTTCTTTTTCAAGAATCTTTTCTTCTTCCTCTGCAATTTTTGCCTTTTCTTCTGCTTCGGCAGTAGTTTTATCAAGTTCTTCTTTAAAGATTCGTGCAAGTTCTTCCATTTCTTCACGGTAATCGTTCTGCCCGTTGGCATTTGGATTGTCACCCGTGAGTTTTTCTTTATTCTCGTCCAAAATAATTCCTCCTTGATTCAGAATACTTTGTTAGTTGTCTTTACCGCAACATCTTTTATACTTCAAGCCGCTACCACAAGGACAAGGCTCATTTCTGCCCACTTTTGCCTCTTTTTTAATCGGCTGTTTTTTAATAGTACCGTCAGAGCCATTGCTTGTTGCCATAATTTTCACTCTGCCCTTTTGTGACTCTTTTTCTGCTGTTTCAAGGTCAAACGCAAGAAGCTGAAGCACGGTATTTTCACGAATAAGGTTATTCGCCTCTTCAAACATATCAAAGCTTTCCATTCTAAAAGCAACAACGGGGTCTTGCTGAGCATAGGAGCGAAGATAAATTCCCCTTCTTAAATCATCAATCGCATCAATGTGTTCACGCCACTGTCTGTCAACATTATTAAGAAGTATAATTCTCTCAAGCTTACCCATATTTTCTTTGCCGATTCTTTCATACTTCTCGTTATATGCTTTCAATGCTCTGTCGAGGAAATACTCTGCAAATTCAGCATTTGTGGTAAGTTTTTCTTCTATTCCATCTTCTGCAAGCATACCGAATTTGTGTATAAGACCTTTTATATTCCAATCAGCAGGGTCATTTGCTTCAGGACAATAGAAATCAACAGTTTCTTTGAAATAGTTTTCAAACATTCTGAGAATTACTGCGTGAATATCTTCACCGTCAATCAGACGATTTCTCTGCTCATAAATCTTCTTTCTCTGCTCATTGATAACATCATCAAATTTAATTGTTTGACGACGTGAAGCAAAGTTATTGCCCTCAACCTTTTTCTGTGCGGCTTCAATTGCCGAATTAAACATCTTGATTTCAAGGGCATCGTCCTCTTGCATTCCGCCAAATCTACCAAGAAGCAATTGGAATTTCTCGCCACCAAAAATACGAAGCATTTCATCTTCAGCAGAAAGATAGAATTTACTGCGACCTGGGTCACCTTGACGACCTGAACGACCTCTAAGCTGATTGTCAACACGTCGTGAATCGTGACGTTCAGTACCGATAATGAAAAGACCACCCGCTTCTCTTACCTTCTGTGCCTCGTCTTTAATTTGTTCTTTATATTTGTTTTCTAACTCACGATAAAGCTTTCTTGCCTCAAGAATATCTGTATTATCAGTTTCTGCAAAGCCTGTTGCCTCGGCAATAAGCTCTTCAGAATAATCCATTCTTCTCATTTCGGCACGAGCCATATAATCGGGATTACCGCCAAGAATAATGTCAGTACCACGGCCCGCCATATTTGTGGCGATTGTTACTGCACCCAACGAACCCGCCTGAGCAATTATTTCTGCTTCTTTATCGTGATACTTCGCATTGAGCACATTATGTGGAATTCCGTGTTTTTTCAAGGTCTTACTGAGAAGCTCACTCTTTTCAATATTGACCGTACCCACAAGTACGGGCTGACCTTTTTCGTTACATTCTTTAATTCTCTGAATTATAGCATTGAACTTGCCTTTTTCTGTAAGATAAAACGCATCTTCTTCGTCTTTACGTATAACGGGAAGATTTGTCGGAATTTCAATAACGTCAAGATTATAAATCTCTTGAAATTCCTGTGATTCCGTCATTGCAGTACCCGTCATACCTGAAAGCTTTGCATACTGACGGAAATAGTTCTGGAATGTAATTGTAGCGAGAGTCTTTGACTCTTTTTCAACCTTTACATTTTCTTTTGCTTCAATCGCCTGATGAAGACCCTCATTATAACGGCGACCAAGCATAATACGGCCTGTGAATTCGTCAACAATCAACACTTGACCGTCTTTTACAACATAGTCAACGTCACGACGCATTACACCGATTGCCTTAATTGCAATATCAATATGATGTGAAAGTGTAAGGTTTTCAATATCTGAAAGGTTTTCAACACCAAAATATTCTTCTGCCTTTTTGATACCGTTCTGTGTAAGCGATGCGGTTCTTGCCTTTTCGTCAACAATATAATCTTCACCATTTACCGCAATATCTTCATAGTTCATTTTAGGGTCAATTTCTTTTACCCTGCAGACTTTAAGCTTTTTCGCAAAATCATTTGCCCTCTTGTAAAGCTCATCGGATTCAGCACCCATACCTGAAATAATGAGTGGAGTTCTTGCCTCGTCAATAAGAATTGAGTCAACCTCGTCAACAACAGCAAAGTTAAAGCCCCTCTGCACACGTTCATTTGCATAATGAACCATATTGTCACGAAGATAGTCAAATCCCAATTCGTTATTTGTTCCGTATGTGATGTCACAGGCATAAGCCTCTCTGCGTTGTTCATTGTTCAGTTCGTGAATAATAAGACCTACTGAAAGCCCCATAAATCTATAAACCTTGCCCATCCATTCAGAGTCACGTTGTGCAAGATAATCGTTTACTGTAACAATATGAACACCCTTACCCGAAAGAGCGTTAAGGTATGCGGGAAGTGTTGCAACAAGAGTTTTACCCTCACCGGTTCTCATCTCGGCAATTCTGCCCTGATGAAGAACAATACCACCGATAATCTGTACGGGGAAATGACGCATATTGAGTACACGTGCAGAAGCCTCACGAAGTGCCGCAAATGCCTCGGGCAAAATATCGTCAAGTGTTTCACCATTATTGAGTCTTTCTTTAAATTCAGGAGTTTTTGCTTGAAGTTGGGCGTCAGTAAGTGCCTTATATTCTTCCTCAAGCTCAAGAACTTTTTTCTGAATAGGAATTATTCTCTTTATTTCACGTGAAGAATAATCACCAAACAGCTTCTTTAATAATGACATAATCTTTGTCCTTTCCTTTTATATTAAACCTGATAAATTACCAAAAAAATGTTGAGTTGCACATTTTCAAACGTACCTACCCAGTATAATTCAACATATTATACCATATATAATTAAAAAAATCACTAATAAATTGTGAATTTTAGTACAAAATTTCTTGCTTTTAGTTACAAAATTTGCTATTCTTATACTGTATAGTAAATTCCAAAGGAGGATTCAGCTATGACTGACCAAAGAACTTTGGCGTATATCAATATGTACGCAGTTTTGGGCACATTGGAAAACCTTTGTGAACTTGACGAAAAAGCAAAGGAAATTATCTCAACAATTGAGAAACCTGTTTCTGTTGCTTTTGATGTTAAGAACGGTCCAAGTGCCACACTCACATTCTCTAAAAACGGTTGCCGTATGGACGACGGTGTCAATGCTAATTGCGACATCAAAATCCCTGTTGCATCTTGCGAGAAATTCAACGGTATTATTGACGGTAAGGTTACACCAATTCCCACAAAGGGTATTACAAAGGTTAACTTCCTTTTAAAAACATTTACCGCACTTACAGACAGACTTACAGAAGTTATGAGACCTTCTGCAGAAGCACTCGCAGACCCCGACTTCTTCCGTCTTAACACAATCTGTACATTCTACACAGTATCTGTTGCAATTTCTCAGATTGGTAATCAAGATGACATCGGCAAATTCAGTGCATCTAACATTGTTGACGGTGATATTCAAATCGGTATCACAGACACAGTTTATGCAACTATCCGTGTTAAAGACAATCATCTCATCACAATCAAACAAGCATCTGACAAACCTCGTGCAATTATGGAATTCTGTGACTTAGAACTTGCTAACGCACTTTTCGCCGGTACAGTTAACTCCATTGACCACGTTGGTAACGGTAATATCACCATTCGTGGTCTTATCTCAATGGTTGACAATGTAAACCGTATTCTTGACAGAGTTGCATTGTACTTAGCATAAGGAGGACATAAAAATGAGTAAATTCCCAACATTTGATACCACAAAAAGCCGTGAAATGTTCACACGTGCCACAAAGGTTATTCCATCAGGTATCTATGGTCACTTAGGTCCTGCTGAAGGTCAATGGATTCCTGTTAACAGATGGCCATCTTTCTCAGAAAAAGCACAGGGCTCATATTTCTGGGACGTTGACGGCAACAAGTATATCGACTATATGTGTGCTTACGGCCCTAACGTTTTAGGTTACAATGACCCCGACGTTGACGCAGCAGCACTTGCACAGTTGAAACTCGGTAACTGTACAACTGCACCTGCAAAGGTAATGGTTGAATGTGCAGAAACACTTGTTGACACAGTAGCATCTGCAGACTGGGCATTCTTCTGCAAGAATGGTTCAGATACAACAACTCTTGCAACAATGGCAGCAAGAGCACATACACATAAGAAAAAGATTATTTTCTTGAAATACTACTATCACGGTGACTTCCCATGGGCACAGAAAATTGACTATCCGGGTATCACACCTGAAGACGTAGCAAACAATGTTATTGTTCCTTGGTTTGACCTTGATGCTCTTCAAAAGGCTTATGACGATAATAACGGCGACATCGCAGGTCTTATTGCTCAGCCTTATGACCACGGTAACTTCAAAGATAACGAGGTTGCTTCTAAAGAATATTGGCAGGCAGTGCGTAAATGGTGTGACGACCACGGTGTAGTTCTTATCATCGACGACGTTCGTGCAGGCTTCCGTCTTGACCTTGCAGGCTCTGACCATTTCTATGGCTTCAAGGCAGACCTTATCTGCTTCTGTAAAGCACTTGCTAACGGTTACAATATGTCAGCACTTTGCGGTGGCGAGCATATGAAAGCAACTGTTTCAGGTATTACATATACAGGCTCTTATTGGATGAGTGGTGTTCCTTTCGCTGCTTGTATCGCTTGTATCAACAAGATGAAAGCGCTTGACACACCTACAATGTTCCGTCGCCTTGGTACAATGGTTACTGACGGCTTCAAGGCAGCAGGTGCAGAGCACGGCTTTGATTTAAGAGTTTCAGGTGAACCCGCACTCTTCTATTTAAGAATTGCTAACGATGACAACCTTATGCTTCATCAGGAATGGGTTGCAGAATGTGTTAACCGTGGTTTGTTCATCACATCTCACCACAACCACTTCATCAATGCTTCTCTTACAGAAGAAGACATTAAGAAGTCAATTGAAATTGCTGAAGATGCATTCTCTGTGGTTGCTAAAAACCACCCTGAACTTAAAGGCTAATCAAACAAATTAACGGAAAAGGGATTCCGTGTTATATAATTTCTTGGAGGGAAAATTATGGCTAATTTATCAAAAGCAGAATGGCTCCAGCTCGAAAAGAAAGCCCTTGAACTCCGTAAACTCTGCGTTCAAACAACAGTTTGGGCAGGTAGCGGACATTTCGGCGGCGGTATGAGTGTTATGGACCTTCTCACAGTTCTTTATCACAAATATCTCAACATTAAGGTTGACGAACCACAATGGGACGACCGTGACAGATTTATTCTTTCAAAAGGTCACGCAGCAATCGCTTATGCTCCTGTTCTTTGCGACAAGGGATTCAACGATGTTGAAATGCTCAAATCATTCAACCTTTCAGGTTCAAAGATGGGTATGCACCTTGACTCAAATAAGGTTGTTGGTGTTGATGCTTCAACAGGCTCACTTGGTCACGGCCCATCAATCGCAGCAGGTACAGCACTTGCAGCAAGACTTCAGAACAAAGATTTCCTTACATATGTCGTTACCGGTGACGGTGAGCTTGGTGAAGGTTCATGTTGGGAAGGCTTTATGACAATGAATCACTACAACCTTTCTAACTGTATCGTATTTATCGACAGAAACCACAATATGATTGATGGTAACACAGAAGACATTAAGAAACTTGAACCACTTGCTGACAAGATGACAGCATTCGGCTTCAACACAATCGTTGTTGACGGCAACAACATTGGTGAACTTTGTGATGCTATTGACGTTGCAATCGAAAGAGCAAAAGAACCACAGGCACCTACTTGTATTCTTATGGATACAAAGAAGGGCGCAGGTATCAAGTCAATCGAAGGTGACTACACATGGCACTACGGCGCAATCGACGATGCACTCTTTGAAAAGTTCAACAAAGAACTTGACGAGGACTATGCAGCACGTGTTGCAAGAGCAGAAAAGGAGGGTAAATAATTATGGCAGGCGGATTTGTTTATACAGCAGTTGACCAGACTGCGATTTCTACAGCTGAAATTTACGGTAAGGCACTTGCCGACATTATTTTAAGAGACCCAAAGGTTGTTGCTATTACAGCTGACCTTGCAAAATCAACAAAACTCGGTGACGTTCTTAAGGTTTGTCCTGAAAGAGTTATCAACGTTGGTATCGCAGAACAGGATATGTTCGGTGTTGCAGCAGGTATGGCAAGAGCAGGTATGATTCCTTTCCTTTCAGGTTTCTCTGCATTCACATCAATGCGTGCTTGTGACCAGCTTCATACAGACATCTGCTATCAGAATGTTAACGCAAAGATTATCGCTACTCATTCAGGTACATCTTTCGGTCAGGCAGGTTCAACTCACCACGCTATTACTGACCTTGCAATCACAAGAGCAATGCCAAACCTTACAGTTATTGTTCCTGCTGACGGTTTTGAAACAGCAAATGCAGTTAATGCTGCTTATGACAACTTTGGACCATACTATATCCGTATCAACCGTGGATTTGACCGTGTTCTTTACGAAAATCAGGACTACGGCTTTGAGGTTGGTAAGGCAGTTGAAATTCACGAGGGTACAGATATTACTGTTATCGCTTGTGGTTCTTGCGTATTCCAGGCAAAGCAGGCTGCTGAATTCCTTAAAAATGCAGACGGACTCAGTGTTCGTGTTCTTAATATGCACACAATCAGTCCAATCGACGTTGAGGCTATCCAGAAAGCAATTTCTGACACAAGAAGAATTATCACAGTTGAAGACCATCTCGTAACAGGCGGTCTTGGTTCAGCAGTTGCTGAAGTTATGGCTCAGTATGGTAAGGGTTGTGCATTCAAGATGCTTGGCCATAAGGGCTTCGCTATGATTGGTCTTCAGGAAGATATTATGTCAGATGCTGGCATTGATTCTAATGGTATTATTTCTGCAGTTCGTGAAATGATGAATGCAGACTTTGAAGAAGACGACAACTGGGACGACGAAGTTTAATCCGCTTTGTTGTTCAGAAAGAGAGTTGATAATATGCACGAACAAAATGAACTTTATTCATCAAAAATATTTTTCAATGCTGCATTGCCACTTTTGAAAGTTATTGCTACTGATGTTCCATCTCTCAAAGCTCAGTTCGACAAGCTCACTACTGTTTTACAGATTAGTGCACTTGATGCTGAGGTAGAAGGTGGAAAGTATGCAACTCATTTCATCATCACAGAGGGTGAATGGGAAACAAAACTTGATTCTGCACACGAAGCTCCCGATGTTGAGCTTGAATTCAAGACAATTGAGGCAATGAACGCATTCTTCAAGGGTAAAATTGGGCCTAAAACTCTTCCAAAAATGAAGGGTGTATTTAAGAATTTCGCAGCATTCAAAGCAATGCTTATGACACTTCTTAAACTTTCAGACCTTACAGGTGCTACACAGCCACCAAAGGATGAAGAAACAAAAACTCTTATGGTTAAATGCTTCTTCTATCTCCTTTCAAGTGGTATCAGTCAGCTTAACAAACTGGGTCACGAAGCAATTAAGGATTGGACAACAAAGAGTCCTGACCGTGTTTACGCATTTGCAGTTAATGGTCATCCCGAAGTTTCTGCTTTCATCCGTATTAAAGCGGGTAAATCAAGAGCAGGTCGTGGCGAGTATAAGAGAGCAATGCCTTTCTTCACACTTCGTTTTGACTGCCTTGATTCAGCACTCGGAACACTTCTCGGCACAGATGATATGCTTGAAGCTACAAAGGCCGGCCGTATTATTATGGAAGGCGGACCTGAATTCGGTGCTCAAATCGGCGGATTTATGCTTGAAGTTGGCGACTTGGCAAGATAAGATAGTTTTACACATAAGAAAAGCTCGGTTTTTAACCGAGCTTTTTTGTTATGCAAATTGGGGTTTGTAGGGGTCTTTTGCCTTCCCCTTGAGGGGAAGGTGGATTTGCCGCAAGGCAAAGACGGATGAGGTGGAAAACTAATTGATTATATGTAACGGTTGCTATCGCAACCT
>JAZNZJ010000085.1:0-3100 GCA_045594885.1 Candidatus Fimenecus sp.
GCAACTTACTTGGTGAGTTTTACTGCTCAAAAGAAAAAACACGAATATTACACAGATGACTTTAGAGATGAAAAAGATTCTTTTATACATCGTCTTTTTAATGTGCTTCCCATTATCTGCAAACTCACAGGTGTCGGGTAAGAAATTCAGTCTGGACAATCGCTTTGTGAACGGAGAGCATAGAATTGCCGAACTGGTTACAGAAAAGAACATGATTACCAACCCCTGCGAGGTCAACAGAATTGCCTGCGCCATTGGGGATACAGATATGGACGGCTGCACGAAAGAAGGTTACGGGAACTGGTTCCGTTACTACAATGTTCCTACCGAAGAAAACTACAAAGCAATTCTGCGTGTGGATGACGAGTCAGAGGAAGAATATCTGACGGTTTATGACAATGAGAACCACAAACTGATGGTACTTGTTGCAAAAGAGTATGGTGACGGAGCAGACTTTGAAACGACCTATTCTACATTCATGAACGACACCATATACTCATGCACCATCATTGGGCATTACCAGATTGACGAAGATAGCGACACTTTCATCATGCCACTAAGGGCTACAAGCGACACAATATTCAGAAAACGCTATTTCAGGACAAGCAAACGCTAAGCATCATTGGTAATTTTGCAGACATACACGCGCAGAACATATTAAACCAATATGACAGTGAAGGGCGCAAACATGGGCAATGGCTTGAAAAAGCTGGCAGCTTTGTTTTTTTAACGAACTACAAAAAATAAATAATATATGAGAATTATATCATTTATGTTCTGCATTTTGCTGATAGCATGTTGTAATAATACCAACAATGGGGTTCTTGACGTGATTTGCACGACCAAAGACATTGATAGTGTGGATACGAAATACTGTAAACAGTATTTTTCTAAAGAAGAACTGCTTGGGAGGCTCGAAAGGAATGCCAAGGAAATGAATGATTCCTTACGCAGTGACTATGTAGTCCTTATGCTTTCTGTTGCAGACAGTTCTTTCATGAAGACTGATGATTTTGTTGTATTCCTGAACTATCTGCAAGGAAAATGTACCGAGGAGTATTCCGAAGGTATAGGTTATTATCTTATGAACATATACCTGAACAACCGTGATAAAATAAACAGAGTTGAAGAATACATAGCGATGATGCCGGCAGAAAGCCAGAGGGTACTGTATAAGGGGTTGTGCGACAAATTATTTTGTGAATATGCCATTGAAAAAACATTCAATGACACCATAGATACAAGAGAACTTTACAAGATAGTTCCAATTCTTGGGAAACACCATAGTTTAACCGAAGAAATAGCAAATGAATGTGACATTGTACTTGCAAATGGATTACAATGATTTTCAAAGAGTATAATTCCAAGGAAAGGGGCTCTTCATACGGGACGGAAAGAAATATCTTACGGAATAACAGCCAATCGTCTGTAATCCAAAAGGTAGGATCTCAGGAACGACACCACACTGCAAACCGAAGTCAAGCCATAGATAATAAATTTAAAACGTTTATTAACGAAGGAAAATAATTATGAAAACGATTTCAAGAATATTATTATTTCTTATTTCTACAGGTTTTATATCAATGCAAATGGCTTGTAAATCAGATTTTTTTATGGATAAGTACAAGTTTTCAGATATTGAAAAAGCAGAAGTCTCTAATTTTAAAGCTGGCGAATTCAAGCAGATTGATTATGCTATTTTTTTAGATGTTATCAATCGTTCCAAACCAGCGATTGTTAAATTTGTACCATATAAAGAAGTTGTTTTGTCTGACAAAAACGGGAAAACATACAAATTTTATTTTTCAAATACTAACAATGCCTTTAAAATTAACGGTAATGGGTTCATATTATCTATAAAACAATCAAAAGCCCTTACTGAGTTATTTGATAGTTATCTCTAATCGGATTTTTAGTCTTCCGTCACGTCAGATATTGACTCAGACGTAAGGAGGTAACAGCACCAACAACCCGATACGACCATGGGATTATAAATCCTCTCCCCCATCGGCAGGAACCGCGCCCACAAGGCACAACCCCACAAAAGCAGACTGCCGGTGGACTTTTAACCTCCAACACCCTTTGATGTGGGTGCTGGAGATTCTGTTTTACATCTATTTATGGAATAGAAAAAGCTCCGCCACTCACCAAGTGAGGGGAGGTGGCGCAAGCAAAGCGAGCGACGGAGGGGAGAAAAAGAATTCCATGGAAAAACTTGCAAATAGCCTATAATCTTATTAACTTGCCGCGGTAAGCCCTCTCTTTGGGAGGGGGTGCGGATGAGGCCCTTGCGTTCCTCCGGATGCAGAAACTTTATAAATTTCAAGAAATAACATGAACAAATTTTTTATTTATATAATTATCACTTTTACTGCGTTTACGAGTGTGCAGGCGCAGCATCCGAGAGTCTGCGACTATGTATCACTGAAACATGCCCTCAAAGGAAGGGAGTTCGAGGTGATAACAGCAAGACCAATTGATAAAGCCATAGAACTCTTACACACAAAAGAGGAGATAAGAATACCGACAATAGGAGAGTTTGGTAAAGAGATTGACAGTCTTGACATTATTGATTACAATGGTGACACTGTATATATTTATAGAAGACTTATGTTAGGTTGGAACGAGGACGTATCTATAGATATCAAAAGCAAAAAGGGCGCATATCGTATAAATAAAGATGAAAGAAATGTATTATTTGAACAATTTGAAATAGAAGATAAGGGTAAAGAAGAATGCGACAGCACCCCCGATTACGCTCCAAGTATATATCCGGACCTTTTTGAATGGGATGGTATGGAAAAGTTACTCAAGGATAGATACATGTCATTGCTTGGTCAGGCAAGGGAAGAGCTAACTAAATTGATATTTGATAAATACAGACTTGTTCATGTTGATAAAATATCTTTCAGTCCTTTAACTTTTTCCATTAAAAAAGTTGATGAGATGTATAAACGCTCTGGTTTTAAAAAAGAATTGAAATTAGAAAATACTCTTATCCATGTTTACGATACCATCAGCAAGAAAAACAATGATGAATACATTTCTATAATGCATGAAGATGAGAATATACCACCCACTTGGTTCAAAAAAGGTTCAC
>JAZNZJ010000086.1:0-4059 GCA_045594885.1 Candidatus Fimenecus sp.
TCATTGAAAGCATCAAGGAAATGGGATTTTGCACCCGCACCGCCCGATGCAATTACAGGCACTCCCACACATTCTGAAACTGCACGGTTTAAATCATTGTCATAGCCTTGTTTTTGTCCGTCACAATCCATACTTGTGAGCAAAATTTCTCCCGCTCCTCTTTTAACCGCTTCTTCTGCCCATTTTACAGCATCAATGCCCGTGGGAATTCGTCCACCGTTAAGATAAACTTCCCAGCCTTTGTCGTTGCGTTTGGCATCAATTGCACACACTACACATTGACTGCCGAATTTATATGCTGCGTCATTTATGAGATTTGGATTTCGCACAGCGGCAGAATTAACCGAGATTTTATCAGCACCCGCACGAAGTAATTCTTTGAAATCGTCAACTGTTCTTATTCCCCCGCCAACTGTGAATGGAATGAATATATTATCGGCAACCTGACGGACGATTTCAAGCATTGTTCCCCTGCCCTCGTGAGTAGCAGTAATATCGAGCAAAACTAACTCGTCAGCACCCTTTTTATTGTACTCAATAGCACATTCCACGGGGTCACCTGCATCACGAATATTGACAAAGCTTACACCTTTTACAACTCGTCCGTTTTTCACATCAAGGCAGGGTATAATTCTTTTTGCGTACATTATTCTACCTCCATTGATGCGAAATTTCTTAAAATCTGCAATCCCACGTCACCGCTTTTTTCGGGGTGGAACTGAGTTGCAAACACATTGTTTTTACCCACTGCAGAGTGAAAATCAATACCGTAATTTGTTACGGTTGCTATATCGCTTTCATCTTCTGCGTGAAGATAATAGGAATGAACAAAATAGACATATGAGTTTTCGGGGATATCTTTAAAGAGAGTGTCATTTTGCTTAATGCTCAATGAGTTCCAACCAATATGTGGAATTTTAAGCCCCATATCAGATGAGAATTTTTTGATTTTACCCTTAAAAATGCCAAGACCTTTTACTCCTGGGGATTCTTCAGACTCCTCAAAAAGCAATTGTAATCCAAGACAAATTCCCAAAAAAGGTTTACCGCTCAACGCACATTCCTTTACGGTTTCTACAAGTCCGCTTTTAGCCATTGAGTCCATAGCATCACCAAATGAACCAACACCTGGTAAAAGAACTTTATCGGCAGATTTAATCTTTTGGGGGTCATCAGTTATTATGTTTTCAGCACCTATGAAATCAAGTGCTTTTTTCACACTTTGAAGATTACCCGCACCATAGTCAATAATTGCAATCATATATGTCATTCCTTGAAAAAATATTACTGTTATTTTAGCACAGTAAAGTGACATAATCAATATATAAAAACAAAAAGACGGCATAAAAATGCCGTCAAATTTATTAAGTATGTATTATTTTATCCGTTATCCTTGTCTTCAAGGTCATCAAGGCCAATCAATACACCGTTATCGCCCATAACTGTGGGGAGTTCGCCGTCCCATTTACTCCATTTGATGTAATCAACGTAATCGGGAGATTGTGATAATGCTTCTTGAATAAGTTTAATACTTTCGGCCTCTGCCTGAGCCTGTGTAATCTTCTGTTTTGCTTCAACCTCAATACGTGCTAAATCTTGTTCAGCCTTGAGTGCATTCTGTTGAGCAGTCTGTTTTGCTTCAACCGCAGCATTGAATTCTTCAGAAAAATCGAAGTTTACAATGTTAAAGATTTCAACAACAATACCGTACTGACTTATTTTTTCTGAAAGAGCATCTTTAATCTGGTCACCGACAGTCTGACGCTTTGTAATAAGTTCTTCTGCTGTGAACTGTGCAGTTACTGCCTTAATACTCTCTTGAATTGCGGGAACAATAATAACCGAGCCGTAATCTTTACCTACATTTTGATAAAGACTTGCCGACGACTCGCCATTAACGTGGAAATTGACTGCTACAACATATGAAATAATCTGCAAGTCCTTTGATGATGCAGTACCGTCAGCCTCGATTTTCTGTGTACGGTTATTCATTTGCACAACGGTCTGTACAAGGGGTGCTTTGAAATGCAAACCTTCGTCAAGCACATTTTCTTCAACCGCACCAAATGTAAGTACAACACCGGTATGGCCTGCGGGTACTACTGTAAAGCAAGTGAGTGCAGCACCTACAACAAGAACGGCACAAACTACAATAATAACAATTTTTACAATTTTTTTATTATCTCTCATAATAAAACCTCTCCTTTGTTTTTGTACTTTAAAAATATCACAAGCCTATATTACTTGTCAATTGAGGGGGGTATTTTTTCACATTTTGTAATTTAAAGCCATATTTTTAAGATTTTTAGTGGTTATATTTGTAAGATTGAATATACAGTTTTCATTGACATTTTATGGGATTTAATTTAGAATTAACCTTGTATGGAGGTACAAATAAATGAATAATCTTTTAAATAAAAAAGGCTTTATCAGCGATATGGACGGCGTTATCTACCACGGTAACAAAATCCTCCCCGGTGTTGCTGATTTTGTAAATTGGATGCTTGATAACGATAAAAAATTCGTGTTTTTAACAAACAGTCCTGAAAAGACTCCCCACGAATTAAGTATGAAGCTTGAAAGAATGGGACTCAAGGTTTCTGCGGACCATTTCTATACAAGTGCTATGGCTACTGCGGCATTTTTAAGTAGTCAAAAACCCGGTTGTACTGCTTATGTTATCGGTGAGGGGGCACTCTCAAAGGCTCTTTATGACCAAGGAATTTATATGAATGATGTAAATCCCGATTATGTTGTTGTTGGTGAAACTCGAACATACAGTTTTGAAAAAATTGAGAAAGCTATTGAGTTAGTGCTTAAGGGTGCAAAGCTTATTGGCACAAACCCCGATATAACAGGTCCAACCGAAAAAGGCATTATGCCCGCAACCGGTTCACTTATTGCACCAATCGAAATTGCAACGGGCAAAAAAGCATATTTTGTTGGCAAACCAAACCCATTGATGCTTCGTCACGGACTTCGTAAGCTTGGCTGTCACAGTGAAGAAATTGCATTTATCGGTGACAGAATGGACACCGACATTATAGCAGGTATTGAGTCAAACGTTGACACGGTACTTGTACTTAGCGGTGTAACATCAATGGAAAATATTGATTTATTCCCCTATCGTCCTAAATACATTCTCGACGGTGTGGGAGATATTTTAAAAGAAGATTAAAAAAAATTCTCACAAGAGTTGGTCTTGTGAGGATTTTTCATTTCAATTCATATTCATAATAACCATAATGACCACACCTTATATTTCGCCATCTTTCACGGTTATTTGAACCTTTCGGGCACAGAACAACCAATTCTGAAAGATAAATTTCGGGGTTTTCGAGAGCTGAAATATCTTTAATTTCACATCCCCCAAAGCCAATGCAATAAGGCAAAATACCTAACTTTTTTTCTTTTGGGAAAAGTGGTTCAAGATTGGGAATGCGGGCGTTTTCAATATAGAACATAAACCATTCTTTCAAATCTTTCATAAATGAAATGTCGGTAATGTTCTCACCGTTCATAATGAAAACGTCACGCAAATCTTTAAAATCTGCAATAAACGAATAATCATCTAAAGCATCAAAAATATAGCAACCAAGAATTTCATATTCTTTTAGAATCTCAAGAATTTCGGGGTCTTTAATGTCTTCGGCTGACAAATAAACTTGCGGTGTTTTCATATTGAACGCATTTGCCATATTGTCCCACGGCACAGCAAGAGGACCGTAAGGCTCACCACTCGCCGTTATGCCAATACTTAAATATTCACTATTTAAGTTTTCAAAAATTTCTTTTTTCTTGGAAATGGACATTTAACCACCGCCTTTGTTTGATTATAACATTCTTTTGTACGAAGTGCAACATCGTTTACCGAAGGCAACAATGTTTATGTGAAGCATTGCATATCATCAATTTCGAAAGCAATGGATAAAAAAAACGACTTGTTAAAACAAGTCGTATTTTTGGTGGGCAGGGGTGGGTTCGAACCACCGCAGTCGTGGACGGGAGATTTACAGTCTGCTCCCTTTGGCCACTCGGCAACCTACCCACATTTAAATT
>JAZNZJ010000087.1:0-36441 GCA_045594885.1 Candidatus Fimenecus sp.
GTGTTATTTATATCACTACCGAGAATAATTACAGTTTTTGCATCGTCAATTGATATGTCGCGAAGTTGCTTTGATGAAAATACATCACCCTGTTTAACGATAACTGTAATATTCTTTTTGAAATGATGACGTGATTTATATAAATATCTGTTAATGAAATTCATATTACGGCATTTTTCATTAATCGCCTGATTTTCACGGGCTACAGTATCTAAAAGACGCTCGTCAATCTCTTTCTGTATTTCTTCTTTTCTGTTACCCACAAGAACTACAACCTTCTGCTTTTCAGCACAATACATAAGGTCATTAATAATTTCTGAAGCTCTTGAATTCCAGTTAAGAATTATAATGTGGTTTGAAATTCTTAACTTTCTTTCACCTGCATTTGTAACATCAATAAAATGTGAAATATAATTTGTGATATAACCGATTACAGAGCCGGTAAAAGCAACCATACCCACAAGTACAATTACAAGACATACTATAACAGCTATTACACCCGCCTGACCAATATCTGAAATTACAAAGGAAATACAACCAGGGTCAAGAATCATTGTAATTGTGCAAAATGCAGCTTCAAAGAAATTCATTTTTTCAGTTCCCGACAAAGCAAGATTGCTGATTATTGCCGCTGAAAACAGAATAAACAAAACATTGAACATCAATATTACAAAAACTACCAATCCGCCCGGATTTTTCACAAGTTGAATGCTCAAACGTTCTTTGATTTTCTTTTTCATATGAAATCCCTCAGTTCAATTTTTCTAAAAGTTCTGTTGCAAGGCTGATTTCGGCATTATCAACAACATCATCACTCTTTATTATGATTTCGCAAAGAGTTGCAAGTAAATCTCTGTAACTTGAAGCAAGTTTATCATTAATACTATTAAGCATTGAAATGCCATTTTCTACTCCATCATCAAAGATTTCTTCAATGCTCTCGCAATAGTCCTCATAAATTTCTGATAATTCATCTGAAGTATAATCAAAATCAAACAGCTCATTGAGAAATTCAACTTCAGCGCATGAAAATCTGCCATCAGCTGCAATAAGTACTGTTGCAACACTTACGAGCTCATTTGAAAAATAGGCTTCCATTTCTCCATTTTCTTCTTTATTCCACTTCTGCATTTCTTCTGCAGAATCACAACCGTGAATGAATTTTTCATATTTAAGTTTGAAGCCCTCTGCAAGATTTTTGATGTTTTCCATTTTAATTACCCCTTCCTAATGCTTTAGAAATTTTTCCTTTGATTTTTGTTTTTTGAAACAGCTGCATTGCATTTTCGCTGAATGCAAGAACAACCATCTCAATATCATTATTACTTACAGGTCCGTAACAGTCACTCATTACAAGGTGATACATATTATTACTTATATAATAACCATCAAGCTCCTTGTATGTGCCCTTTTCAATGCCTTCAAGTCCGTCTGTCTCACTTGCATACATATCGCCAAGGCCAAGAATATGCCCAAATTCGTGACAAGCAATGCGTTGGATTTCATTAACATCATTAAAACCATCTTCGCCCGTTTGAATGACTATTGCTTTACGTGATGTGGCAGTCCATTTTAAACCAAGTCCCGCATATGAACGATAAGTGCCATAAATATTTGCTGCTTTTTCTTTCAAATTGTCACTCACATTCATATTTTTGATAATATCAAGTAACATATCACTGTTAGATGCGGTTAAAGGTAAAACATAAACTGTATCGAATACGTTATCTTTATCTTCAATATTGATTTTTATCTCAAGTTGCTGACCGCCGAAAACTCTGTACTCGCCTTCCCATTCTTTAATTCCATTACACACTGCTTTATAAATTTTTTCGTAATCCTCATCTTTATCTTTGACAAGGCATAAATCCAAAGTGAATGTAAGAATATTTCTGTTGTTTTCATATGTAAGTACCGCATCAACGGGTGTCAACAAACCTTTACGGTTAATAACAATTCTTTTACCGTCAAAATCTGTAAGCGCCCCTTCTTTTATAGGTATCTGCTTTTGATATTCTTCACTACGGTCATTACAGAGTTTTGCTAATTCAATTCTCGCAGGAACATAGCCACTCATAGCCGACTCCCATAATAATGCTGTAATATGTTCATCCAGATTAAAATCGGGAGTATTATTCGTTTTAACAAATCCACTAATAAGCATTTCTGCAAGATAAAACTTTGCACCCGCATCACCTGCACGTGCCGCCTCAACAACCTGCATTATGCCTTTATTCCGGTCATTCGTATCTTCATTTTTTTCTTTTTCAGATTCCAGCTCATTTTCTTTATTTAACAATTTTTCGTCGTTTATCATACAACATCAAATCCTTGTTCAATATAAATTGTGCACCCGGTGAAAGATGCACAATTTATTATAAAATTAAAAAAATATTTTCTTTATGTTTTTGGTGTCCCATTCTTTTTAATATATTCAATCATAGCGGCAATATATTGTTTAATAGCTCCATCATATTTCTCACCAAAAGTATCTCTGATTTCATAAATTTCGTCTTTAATTGTTTCCGCCAATAAACCTTCGTCAACCTTTTGCTGAACCATACCTTTATGGTTTGGAAAATCTTCATTTCCCGGTATAAAGGGCTTGTATTTACTTCGCATCCTGCCCTTAAAACTACTGGTCTTGGTATGATCTTCTTCGGTAAGAGCTATAGTTGGCAAATCCTCTGCCTTATTAGAAAAAACACTTCTCGCCGGTATATGATGCGATTCATAGCCTTTACCTTTTACTGTGTTTTTGACATTTTTATGCGAACCACCGCTTTGAATAATAGATGAATCACCATCAGAAAAATCCATTTCTTCTAAAAAACTCTCTAATTCGAAAATTGTTCTTTCATCAATAGAAGGAACATTATTTTCGCATTTACTTTTAGCAGAATTAGAACTTATTTTTCCACTTACACCGCCTGAATGAGAATTGTCTTTTTCGCTTTTTATTAAACTAGTGTCGATTATTTCCTGATAATCTTCTGCAATTTCATTAAGAATATCTGAAATATTATTTACCGGTTCAATTAAGGACTTAAAATCATTGTACAAATCTTCAATAACATCATCAAGTGATGGTTTATGAGGTCCTAAAGCGTCTTCATTTTCATCAGCAATACTACGAAAATTATTGATTGATGCAATCATCTGATTTGCAGCTGACTCAATTGCATTTGCCATTATTCTTAATGCTCTTGTGCCTTCTTCATTTACTGCATATTTTGCCATAATTCAACCTCTACACTATTCTTTAAAAGCACTCAATGGTGTTCTGCGACCAGCTATAAACTCACTGACATGATAATCAAAACTAACCGAAGAATTTGCATAAAGAACTTCACCATTTGATGAAATTATCAGTGAATTACCACCTTTTACAGGTACACTTATATATATAGCATCTGTATTCTCTAAATCAAATGCATATTCTTTCACTTCGTCTTCTGTAATTTTAAGAATTTTTGAAGCCAATTCTAATTGTTTGTCATTAATCATAGTTTAAACCTCTCAAACAAGTGCACACCACTCAGATATGTAACCGTAATCGTGGGGCCATTCTAATATTTCTCCCGATTGTCCCTCAATAGTATAAATCTTTTCACCATCATAAAAGGCATTGAACCAATGTCCCGCTATAGACTTACCATTTGGAAGTCGCCTGTTTATACCTACAATCAAATGAGAACCCGCACCCATTCCTCTTAAATGCTCTTCAATTTTATCGACAGTCATATACAAACATTTTTTACCGGTTGCTTGTTCCATAGCAGCATCGGTACCTATGTTAATCAATGTTGCCGTAGCGGTTAAATCGCCGTTCAATCTACTTTCAACTGCAAAAGCACAAGAACCACAATTAACAGAACTTTCTGGAAAAAATGGGTTTCCGTAATGAGGATTTATGTTTTTAATCCAACCCGAAATATCAGATATTGAGTTTGACACAGTTCTTGAACTTTCACCGGATAATGCTCCAGCCGCAGCACCACCGGCAATTACCCCAGCAGTACTGCCGGTTCCGGCAGAGCTATCTATTTTCCCCCGGAATTCTTTATTCCGTCATTTTCGATTATTTCTTCATAATCATCTGCAATTTCATCAAGAGTTTCTGCAACACTCTTAGCAGGGTCTGTAGCACTCTTTTCAGCTTCACGTATTTCTTCTAAAACTTCATCAAGTGATGCTTTATGGGGACCAAGTGTATCATTATACTCGTCCGCCGTTGATGCCAAATTATTTGTAAGTGTTTCAATTTGTTCCACAGCATCAGTAAGTTCTTTTGACAAGTTCCTAAGTGCCTGTACACCTTGTTCATTAACTGCATATTGTGCCATAATACTACCTCACTTTAATCATCAATTTCATCAGCTTTTTGTGCGGCTATGCGAATTGCTTCAAGTTCTTCCTGTAAAGCTGAAGCAATACCATTTATTGTGTCAAATGTTTCTCTTATTTTGCCTACAATATTTCCAAGCTTAGCACTGCTCTTTGTAGCCGCCGGGTCATTAACAGTGTTATCAACACAATCACGACCTGCTGTTTCCATAACAGTACACTGTTCCTCAAGTTCACTTACGAAATTTTGAAGAGCTGCTATCATCTCTTCATAGCTTTGTTCGTCTGCAAATGCCATTTTAATATTCCTCCAATTATATATTTTCAATCTTCAGGGTTTTCGCATATTTGCAAAAACCCTGTTTTTTTATTCCGATACTTCTTCGTACGGACTTACTACATTACCCTTTTCGTCAACATACCAACCGTCCCAAGAAACATCTTTGTGGAGATATGGTCTGAACGAAAAATGCTCGATTGAATCATCATACTGACAAATATGTTCAGGCAATGTACTTGCCACTTTTGTTCCAAACATATTTCTCGAATCTTCAACAGAAAGTTGGAATGAAAGCTTGTGTCTGAAAAATTCAGGTTTTAGACCGGATTGCTTTACATCTGTGAATGCATTTAAATTCATTAAGAAATGATAGCCTAATCTACTACCGTGTTTCATTACATGAATGAAATCATCTTTTGCATTGTAAGCACCTGACTGTTGTACTGGTTCTTCCGAAACTTTTTCTTCAACTTTCTTTATTTCACTATCACAAGTATTCAAAGTAATTTGATGTTCTTCAAAATAACGAGTTTCTTCAGCTTTTAGCAATTCTTTTATTTCATCTTGTGATTTGCCCTCTGCCTTAAAATTTCTTCTCATCTCACGTTTTAATGAAAGCCATTTTTGAATTTTATCAGTAGTTTCAACTTCAGACTCGTTAGTAACGAAAGCACCATTTTGTTCTAACTCTTTACGTCTTTCCATGAAAGAGTTCTCTGCAACCGTACTATTTGAATCAATGTAATCAAAATCCATACAAATTCTGTCCATTCCAATCATCACAATAAGCTTATTGCTCTGTTTTTTATTGATTATGGACTGTTTGAGATTCTTGATAGCATCACACACTGCGTCGATACCCTCAATAATCTCAAAACCACATTCCTCAAATGTCTTTTTATATGTCTGGTAAATTCGATTTTTGCCATATGCCCAAATTTCTACCTTGCCTTTTTGCAATGCAAATGATTTCATCGCCGATATCATAATTGCAGCGGTACATGATTGTTCATTTGCTCTTGCAATTAACAAAATGTTTTCACGGGCTTCATTTGACAAGATTGCAGGTTTCATTTTAACCATTAAACGTGGTGTTCCAAAAGAAATAAACTTTTCATCAGAAGTAATGTTTTTGTTGTTATTTCTCGATTCACGCACAAATGAAACAAATTCATTATTATTAAATGCATCAAAGGTATTACCGTCAACTAACACTGGATGTTTATCAACATAACAAGCAATATCAGATGTATTGTATTGTAAACAAGGTTTCATTGACTCTCTGATTGTATCTATCATTTTGTCACGTGGTGAATAGTTCTCAAAATACATAACATAGAATCTTTTCACTTGCGGAAGGGTATCTGCGCCACTTCTAAATTTAACCAACGCATAATGTGGTGGTAATGCTTCCATCCAATTACGCACCTGTTCAGTCTTAAGATTTGCAGACAATTCAAGTGTTTCACTTATTTCCTCTTTTGAGCCTTTCATTGCAATTCTTTGCTGAATCTGTGCTCGTGCTGTGGAAGTAAGCCCCGCCACACCAGTTGTAAATGTCTGACTTGAGAATAAGAATCTTATACCCAAAGCTGCGCCCTTTGCCAACAGGTTTTGTAATCTTAATTTATACACCTGTGACTCTGCTATTGATTGGGACATAATTGAAAATTCGTCCAATATAACAAATATAATTGGCAATGGTTTAGAAAGTTCCGTCGGATTTATCTGGTCAATTCTTTGTTTACCCAGACGTGCAAACAACTTTTGTCTTTCCAACATTTCTGCTGTTAATCTGTCAACAAGGTCGAAAACCAACTCTGTTGATTCGTCCAACAACACATATTTAACATGTGGTGGCAAATGCTTGATATATTTTTTAAATTCCAATTGTTTAAAATCTGCCAACCACAATTCAACATTGTCAGGATGATAATTTCTTATTAAACCTGCTATCAATGTGTGCAAAAGAGTGGATTTACCTGAACGAGATGCACCCACAAGGTATGTAGCAAAGTTTTCATTTTCAAAAGAAATACTGTGAGCAGCATCTTTTCCATCAATACCAAATGGTAATTCTAATTTCTTATATGTGCGTTCATAGGGGGGGATTTTTGTTAATGAATATCGTTTAGTATATTCATTTCCAAGTCTTTCCTGCTCTACTTTACACTCTTTAACGGAAGAAACAAAATCACTTGAAAGTTCATCCGAAAAAGAATACCAAACAAATTTTTGTGGTTCTGCTTCTGGAAAACAAATAGTAGTTTCTTTATTGAACATATTTATTTTTATTGCATTGTGTAGCGCATATTCAGGTATATCGCTTTTTTCTTTTGAATCTTTTTTTGACGTATCATCATAAGATACCACAATGAAAGAAATTCCATACCGTTCATAATTCGTCATAATACGGCGAATTAAATCACGATTTCTTCCTTCAAAAGAATTTGGCCATCCGTAAAAAATAATTGTTGAACAGGGTATTTTTTTACCATCTTCAGCTTTTTCGTTATATTCACTTACGGAATCACACAACGCCAACGTATCATCAATATCTGCAAATGATGAAACTATCTGCTCAAGAGTAGCCGTCAATTGTTCTGGATTTCTTGGAATAGGCTCAAGCACAAAAGTATTCTCAAGTTGCTTTATACTTCCAATAGAAGATGAATTATAACGATTACCGTCAAGAGCATATATTTTCTGCATACCTGCAGGATATGAATTTATAATATTTAAGATAAAGTTTCTCAACGCAATATCCAACTGCTTACCTCTTGAAGGAGTAGCATTTATCAACATTGCATATCCATTTGAGCAATCAAATTCTACAGGTAAAAGCACTCTGCCACCATCTGCATCATAAAATCTACCACAAATTTTTTTCAAATGCTCACGTTGTTCTTTTTCAAAATTCAAAGGTGCTGCATATGCACCCGGAGACAAAATACCAACAGCCTGTTTTCTGTTTTCAAAATTCATTGGTGTTATTTCATACCAATATTTCTGATTTTCTTCTACAACCGATTGGCAAAGGTCGTAAACTTCAGGACTGGTTGCAAGATTTTTCAAATCATCTTTAAGTTTAAGGATTTCATTTTCCAGACGAGCCAACTCCTGAGTCATACCTTGTGATTTGTCTGATTTGAGTTTCTCTATTTTCTTTGTAAACTCTACCTTTTTCTGTTCAAGAAAATGCTCATCACATTTTGCCACAACAAAAACTCTTTGAGCATATGGGTCATTTGAAGCAGAAGGGTCAATCAACGAAGCCCAATGCTTTAAACGATTAAGATTGACACGATAACCCGGAGGAGCTTCAATTGTAAGAACATTCTGGCTTTCAAGATTTCTTTTTGCCAATTCCTGAAAGCCCTTAACCTTCAAAAGATATTCATCAACCTTGACCAAAGTTTCTTCAAGATTAGCTATTCTTACCGGAATATCGCCCTCACATTCAGTCTTAATATTAGAAATTTTCTGCTTCGCATTTTGAATTTCAGTATTAATTGTTTTGATTTTTTGAAATACACTACTGTATTTATCAATTAGCGAGTTCATAATAGCCTCCTTTCAAATATTAAAACTTACAGTGGCGGGAATGTGGTGAATGGAGAATACTTCAACACCGAAAAGTCCTTAACAAAAGGATATTTTTCACGATAGAAGCGGAAACCCGCACCATAAACATCATCACGGTCTGCAGCAAGAAACTCCTGCAATGACGCATAATATGTTTCGCCTGACTGATACAGATATTGCACTGCTGCCCACATTGCCATTCCCTCATAAACGAGAAGACGATTGTTTTCACCATAAAGCTCAATTATTTCTGCATCTTTCCAATTGAGATACTGCCAGATATGTGTTAATTCATGAACCATAGTATCAATTGTAGCAAGTCTTGGACTACCATTTTCTATGATTACACTATATTTACCTTTATCTTTCTTTGCATAACCGAGAACACGTAATGCCACATCGTTACTTGGTCTAAAAATGCTACCTGCACCCTTTGCAACTGTATTTGCATCTGCCATTCTCACACTGATTGGGACTTTGAAATCTATTCCAAAAGTATTCTTCATCATTTCGAAAATGCCTTGGAATAATTCTTTGAATTCTTCTTCAGTGGTGATTGCGGTGCTTGAACAATCGTTACAACGCACCCTACCATCATTAAGTTTTTCATAACTTACTCCGGTCAAAGGTGTAGAACAAAAATCGCAACGATTTTCCGCTTTCAAATCTAACTCGGTATATTTAAAAACATCTCGTTTTCGTGCTTTAGTAAGAGCATTATTACTGAAGCCATGAACACGAAGATATTTTCTCAATTCTTCTGTCTGAATTCTGTTATCTATCTCTTTAAATCCGAATTTAAGATAACAATGTTCCTGATATCTCGTCTGTGTAAGTGGTGTAATACCAATAAGTTTGAACTGTTCCTCAAGAAGATAATCATCGTCCGAACTTTCCTGAGTGTCAAAAATATCTGTTCCATCAACATGGGTGAGTTCAGGATTTTCAGAATCATCCGGCAAGAAATCGTCTTCACAGTATTTCTGTTTTTCTTTTGAAACAGGTTCAACAACAGTCTGTTCATCCTTTTCTTCAGTTCCGTCAATTACTAAATCTTCATTAGTGTTGATAGGAGCTGCACCATTATTTTCCACTAAAGCAGAATCATTCTCGGTTAATTCATAATCACAGTCCTTTTTAGTGCTCTCATCAACGATTTCATCTACTTCGTCATTTTCAAATTTTGGTGAAACTTCTTCTACCTGCGGTGATTTTTCTTCTGTAGGGTCTTCAATTACAACATCTTCTTCCTTTTTTATTCCAAATAGACGTCTTATTCTATCAAGAAGAGCCACACGTTTTTTGTGTTTTTCAGCTTCAGCTTTAGGAAGATTAACATTACCAGGTACTGGGTCTTTCATTTCAGGCTCACGCATTTTTTCATAATGCCATTCAAGGAAATCTGTAACTATTTCCATAATTTTCATCAGATTTCTTTCAACTGCCTGTAATAATCCCAAATCTATGTCACTGTCTTCAACAATATAAATGTATTCCTCATCCACCTCGCCCACAACGGGATAAACCACATAATTCAACATTCCTTCAACATCTTCGGGTTGTTTTGTCACAACTGAAAGATACTGCCAACCGTCAGGGAACAAGGTTTTGAAAATCTCGGACATAACAAGACACAGTGTGAATCTCATTTTGCTTGTAAGTTCAGGAAATTTAATTCTCAATACCGATTTGTTACGATATTTGCGTTCAAGATTAGCAACAACAGTATCATCTGACAAATCAACAAGACGAGCAAGTCGCAAATCATGATTATCGTTAAGTTCAAGATAACCTGTCGTATTAACTGAAAAATCTTTTCTTACAAAAGCTATTTCAATATCCATTACTCTGCGGATACTTGTTATTTCATCATTTTCAACGGAATCAAATACATAATTTCTTACCTGTCGGTAATACTTTCTGCCATCATACAAATCTGATGCTCTACGCAAAACTACTCCACTCTGCGGTGAAATGTGCTTTACAAGATAATACTTACCGTTATATGTCACAAACTGACCCGGAAGCACAAGTTGAGTGATATGACTGAACATTTTTGCATCAATATATTCTTCATTTTGCTTTTCTTCTTCAACGATGAAATAAGCGCTTTTAAGAGATTTCGCAAAGTGCTTTTCAAAATCTTCAGGGGGCACAGTAAAACTGCATACTGACACGGTTGATAATTCGTCAGTATCTTCTTTAATTGTATTGACTGTAAAAATAGAATCATCAGCATAAGTGTATTTTTTCAACATCTGTGACAAAATTGCAAACGCATCATCAGTTTCTATTCCTACAAGATGAAACTCGTCGATTATTTCTTTTTCTGTTACCGGTCTGAAAGTCATAAGAATAATAAGCTTTATCAACGTATTTCTTTCCGTTTTTGCATAATCAGCAACAATTGACGGTACCGCATCGGGATTTGAAATAAACATTTGTTGATTACAACGCATATAATCACGAAGCAAATAATTTTCAGACATAATATTGACAAATGACTGTACTTTTCCTCTTGACAAATATGTTCTCATTGCACTGAACATATTACAGAATTCATCTTCAGCTATTATGAATTGTTCATCATCTTTATTGCTATCCACACTCCAGAGTGATGGAACAAACTTAATTTTCTCATATAAAGCATTTTGCTGAGCAGGTAAATTCATGTGTCTACAAAGTGTTGCAAAATACTGTCCTGCAATCCATTTAATATCACGAATCGGCACTTTTGTTTCAGCATACCACGAAACTTTCGGAATTTGATTCTTAACCGCAATTGCGGACAGTTCAATTCCATTACCCAAATACCGTGTCTGTTTATCAAAAAGATTCTGACGAATAAAATCACCGTCAGCATCCCAAGCCATTGCTGTATATAAGCACCTTGGAACAGGCGGAGCAACAACATCTGTAAATTCAGTATGAAGAAGATGTGATATTGTATCTACAAGACCATCTACATTTCGGTCACACACACAATAAACAGGCTTTTCATCATTACAATGCATCTCTTCAGCAATTATACTGAGTGCAATCTGACCAGTATTTACAATGAGTGAAGGCTCAACAAGAAGTACAAAATCTGTTTCATTGAAAAACGATTTGTTTTCTGAAAGAATTTTGTAATCATAAAGTTGTGGAAAACTGATAATTCCAACATTACAATCCGTTTCTTTGTAAGATAAAATCCCTGTACGCCACAAAGAATCAATATGACTGTATTCGCTAATTTTTTCATTAAGCCATTTTTTAATATCTTCGCAAGTGGACATACGACCTGCTACAACAACACATTTTTTACCATTTAGTAATGTGTTTATCAATGGTAACATTATGTATTTTTCTAATTCACGATAAAACGGATTAAAAAATACAACATTTTTTCTGTGCATCATGTTTGCCGTAGCCTGAATACCGTCAACATCAGCTTCTTTATATCGGTCTTTTGATAAAAAGTAATTTGCAATAACTTTACTTTCTCTGTCATTCTCGGCTGACATTTGTTTCAGTACATCAACAGTGGATTCTGTTCGTGCAAATTCATACCCTGAATGAGAAGACAAGATTGGCTCAGGAAGGAGATGTTCAAAAACTGCTCTGAGTTTATAAAAATTACTTATCTTTCTTGCAACAGATTCATCGGCTGATACATCATTCATAAATTCATCTTTAGTTTTACCGTTAATAAATGAATAAAGTTCATTTATTACCACCAATGCTGCTGCAGGAAATGTCATTATCCACAATGACGATTCCTGACCAAGCAACCAAGTGAGACCTGCAAAAAGTCCTGTTACAAGAGTTGCACCACAGACCATTGCAAAAAAATACTTACGAAAGTTTGTCCATTTTTCTTTTAAAAACCATGAATTGTAATCAGCATCATATTCGTAAAATAAACCTGATGAAAACTCAACAAGTTTTCTACTGTGCCACAGTCCTGTCACTATCGGACAAAATACAATCTTGATTAAAATAAACCCCAATAGCAAAATTGTATTTACAATGAAAAAATTACCATTATTCAAGAATTCGTGAAGTTCGCACCATTTATATGTATCTTCAAAGGATGTGAAGAACACACATACCATGGCAATTGCATATATAAATGAAATTATAATAAGAAGAGGTTGTCTTGCTCTTTTTTCTTTTTTAGTATTTAAAAGATTCTGGAGAAGAGATGCCAATGAAATTATACCAATAGCAATTATTACTTTAATTACGTTTGTCATCGTATATCTCCTCTCTTATTATTTCAAGTTTTTTTACAAAAGCAAATGGCGATTGAATAGTCAATCCTGAATTGTTGATGGATATATCATATTTTTTATCACTGTTAAAGGTATATATAGGATTCTTCGACGGCAATAAAGATGTATTCATATGTACTTCCCCATCAACAAATGAACTGTCAAGGTCAATATCAAGATGATATGCAACAGCCCACATTTTGAGGTCTGACATAAAAACATTTATGGCACTGAGATGTGTATATTTTGAATACTGACTCAATTCTACCTTGTGTTTTTTTCTTGCTGCCATATTCAAATATGAGCGCCCACGTGAATGTGATGCTATCACACTTATATAACGTGAATAATCTGAAGCATCATAAAGTAAACTATCAAATTTTGCCTTTATCAATGTGTTGTATTTTTCAATAAGCACGTTCAACTCTGATTTTTGAATAACAACAGCTATTTTTGCCGCTATTGCTATAATGAGTGTTTCTAATGCAACTACACCCACGATCGATTTGACTGTACCCACACCATCTACCACATATTGCACGATTGCAGGTATATTTGAAGCCAAAGCCAATAAAAATATTATACAAAACGAAACGATTGCATATTTAGACAAAACTCTACCACGAAGATATTTGTGAACATCATGTGCGGCTTTCTTTGTATCATCATCTATCACTTTGGTTTTATCAGGCAAATCGCCCTGCAATTCCATTGCAATATCACACAAATTTCTTGTTTCCCTTTCCAAATCTTCCTCCTGATACTTGTCAAGAGCCAATACTTCATTCTCTGAAAAGGTGTAATATCTTTTTACTCTGTCTGCAGTCTGATTTAATTCTCTTTCTGCAACAACCACTGCATCTGCAAGTTTCTGCTCTACATTATTTTTTCGTTGCTCCCAATTTATTAAATCAGTAGTCACACCATCACTGAAAAGTCCAAAGCCATCCTTACTGACGGTACATTCAATATTATCGGGGGCTTTTATATCAACAGAAACCTCCATTTTGTAATCAGGCAAAGTGTCACTTTGAAGCATCTGCTTTGAAGTATCTTGCTTTATTTCTTCTTCAACAAGATGACGTGCAGCCTTCAAACGACCCATTGTTTCGCTGAATTCCTTAACCATTAACGGCTTGTCTATTACAGTATTAAGCTTATAAAGCTTATATGCCTGCAAAGTGCTCGCGTCAATTTCATTGGTTGATACTAACAACGTTGAAAGCCAAAACCCAAATTTATCTGCTTCTTTTTGTACAGGCCCGCTTTTTTCAAAATCATATACTAAAAATCTGCTATTACTCGGGTAATGGTTTCTCTTCCAGAATTCTGAGCTGTTTGTTTCGTTGTGAGAATTCCATGCACCATTAATATCTTCATCCTTAGATTTTTTCTCACGCACAGATACAACAATAATAGAAGAAGGAAGCTTTCCATCGAACTGGTATTTTCTTGTCAAATCCCTATGTGCTTGATTTTTTTCGTCATTTACAACCGGTTTATAAACTGTTTGAGGCCTTTTGTAATTGTCATTTGTCTCCTGAACACATACAAATTCCATTTCAGGTGCAGGAACTCCACCAAGCATATGTGTTAATCTTACTAGCGGAACCAGATTTTCAAAAACCTCATTCTCAGTATTATAATTAACCTTAAAATCATACGGATTGCTTTCATCAGATTCATAATTTGACATAGTTATATCGTCTTCAAATCTGACAATCACAGCTCTCCAGTCCTCTTTATCGTCAGTTAACTGACTAAGTTCGGGAACTGCTGTATCAATAGTGGTACCGGATTCAACCCATTTACAAACACCTATTCTGTTATTATTAAGAGCTTCACTGAAAAGGGGCTGATATTTTGAAAATTCTTTCATCGTTTTTTGGTTTTGAATAATTACAGAATACGTAAAACTCACCACCTTTGAATATTTTAGTCAAATTACTTTCTTAATTCCGCAACACGTTTTCTTATAGCCTTAGCATCATTTTTAAGTCCAAGTTTTTCAAACACACCTATAATAATATCGCATGTTTTATCGAAGAGAGATTCACGATATATGCCTTCCCATGTTTTACGTTCAACTTCAACATCATGGAGATATTTTTCAAACTGGTCTTTAAGCAAAGCACCCATAACTGCAGGTAATTCCTTGGGTGAACAGAACTTTGTAAAATACTTTTCAATTTCTTCAAGTTCTGCTTCAAGAATGCAAAGAACATCCTTTTCATAATAAATATCAGGTGTTGCTGATTTTTTCATCAACATAGGAATATCAAAAATACTGCGTACCCCATTATCATCAAGAGAAAATTCTTTGATTGTAAAGTTTTCAAGGAAATCATACAACATACTTTCTGTGACATTCACTCTGTCATTGACATCATCTATAATTGATGTATTTACCTTTTCAAGAACTTTATTGACTAACTCAGGATAAATTGAAATTGCATCAAGAACTTCATATAATTTGTCACACTCTGTACCATTGGATACAACAAGAGTTTCGTCGTCCATTTTCAATGCCTTTGCACGCAACTTATATATTCTCTGGTCTAAATTCTCTTCATAAAGGTCAATATACTTGCAAAGTATGCCCCAGAAGAATGCTGCATATATTTCTTTCTCCTGTTTCAACTGATTTTTCTCATCAAGGTCGGGCATTTTTGTAACAATATGCCACCAACGGTCAATATGAGGACATATTTCTTTACTCTTATGCGTTTCAGGATGAATACCTGCTATTCTTTCATAATATGCCTTGAAATATTCGCCACCGTTTCTGTTGTATGTAAGTGATTTTTCGGGAGGAGCAAATTTACTTAAATCATTTGCTCTGAGACCATAGAATGACTGATAGAAGAGAATCATATTCTTATCAATATCACGGTCTGCAATTCCTCCATAATTCATAAGTTCTTTACTTACAAATTTTGCTCTTGGCGAATCGTCATTAGGATTAAGACAAGGGTTGTAGGCACATGCGTTAATTGGGTCTCTTGTTTCACCTAATGGTTTTTCAATAAATGGGCATGAAAGTGCACGTGTTTCATTGACTATGTGGCGAACATATTGTTCAACATTTGAATCATCATATTCACCGTGCTCATAATTTGCCTCTTTTTCCATAGCTGTAATTATGTCAATATCAAGGTCACCGCCGTAAGTAATCATAAGAGAATTCTTGAAGAATCCGAGAATACCATTTTCAAAGATATCATCAAAATAGCTTGTATTTCTTGCTTTAGGAGAAAGCATTGCATAATTTCTTACTCTTGCATAAATATCATCAGCAAGTTTTCCGTCAATAGAAATTGTGCTTCCTGTATAAGGCATATTCTCATAAATGCTGTCAAGACATGTTGAAGATGCACATACATATCTTGCAGTCATACCCTTTGTAAGATTGTACTTTGTGTGAAGTTTCTGAATTCTCTTTTCCAAAGCAGTAACTTTACTTTCAAAAGACATATAGAAACTATGGAATGAATCTGCAATTGCCTTAATATAATCCATACCCTCACTAATTACAACACTGAGAGTATATGAAACTCGGTACTCGTCAATCTTTGCAACATATTCACTGAGATGCTCTTTGAACTCAATCTGTTCAGCAGTTGCATTACCAAGTAAAGATTCTTTCTTTTCGTTAAGGATTGATGGGTCCTCTTCCACAACATTTTCGGTCTTTTCGTTGTCGAAATGATTAGCTGCAAATGTTTCAAAATGCTTTCTCATTTCATTAACATCAGCATCTACAATAATCTTCTTGGCTTTAAGTAATTCGTAACTCTTGTACAGGAAATATCTTACTGCATTGGGATGAATAAAATTACCCTCTACATCACGGAGATATGTTTCAAGCTGATAAGGATGTTTATCACCTGTAATATTACTGTTAGGAGCCTTGAAAATTGTATATGCCATTGTTGGTGACAATTCTTCAACTCTCTTTTCAACCATAAGGCGATATCTTACAACTTCAGCATAAGCTGACTGCAAGTCTTTCCAATTAAGTTTCTTTGTTGATTTTTCAAGAATATTAGACACATTCTGTCTTTCAGCATCAAGGTCTGACTGACCCTGCATCATATCATCTTTTACCTTGTCTTCAAGTGCAAAAAGGTAATCCTCCCACTTATCTGACACCTTTGTAATTCCGTCTTCTGCATAAGTTGCACAAGAATTCACAATAGCTTTTGCAAATGCATTTCTGTCTTTCGCCATTTGTTCAACAGTCATTATGTAATTACTTGCAGCATTTACGTCTGGAACACTGAGTCCCTGCGCACGCATTTCAGCATTTCTCTTACAAAGATTTTTGTACATCTGGTCAAAAACAAGCCAACGCTCTGACACACATTCTTTAGCCCATTTAAGAGCAACAAATTCCTTAACATCTTCAAAAGGATAAATAAGCATAGAAGAACCCGCACCTGCGTATCTGTTTCTTCCGCGTTCTTTTGCAAGTTTAAGAATAACATTATCTTCAGAAGAATTGCTTCTTTTATTCATAGGTCCGATGGACTGGGAATAGATACAGTTTGCAGCATGGTCAAGATATTGATTGAATGAATTAAGTTTACTACCTTCAGCATTTTGAGCATCAAACAAGAAACAAAAATCATATGGCTTTACGTCATATTCTTCGTATCCCACTGACGCAACTCTTGGGAATTCCATTCGTACTGACTTTTTGTATCTTTCAGGAAGGGTATCGTCACCCTTCATAAGAAATGCATCAAGTTCTCTAAGTGTAGCATAAGCATTAGCTCTTAAGCAGTTTCTTTCAGCCTGACCTGTAATAACTTCATCAAACACCTCTGGAAGAATGAAAAATCCGCGAGTAATATTCGCACTTTGTCTGAAACGTGTTGCAAGATAATTTTTGATATATAATGCAACTGGAAGAATCAAACCTGAACCTGTACCGCCTGCCAATGAACTTACAATAACTACTCTAAGTGCCTGTTCAACCTTTTCACTGTCAACTTTATATAAACTCTGAATTGCTTCGTGAAGTGGTTCCATTTTACCTGCTCGGATTGCAGTATCAAGAGCAAGTCTTGAAATTGACCTTACCTGACCTGCACCTTCTGTAAGGGTTTTACCATTAAGAATTGCATTTACAGGGAACCATGTGTCACGTGCGTGAGTATCTTTGTTAAGATATTCACCTACTGTCTGTTTTGTTGATGTCTGAATTGTTTTGATAAATGGATTTGCTTCCTGAATTTCTCTTAATTCATTGATATCTGTATCAAACACAGCGAAAGCAATCTGCTCGCTCTGCTCTTTTGTTGCAAGTGCTGCAACCTTTTTAACTATTTTTGAACCTGTTCCTCCAAGTCCTACGAGTAATGTTGGTGCTATCATAATATTTCCTCCTGTAATTTAATCTTTATTGAGCTTACAAGTATATACTCTTCCGTCATGAGTAACGGAACAAACTAAACCTGCAGATTTTGGTGCGAATTTTTTTGTGTCTTTTTTAATGCTTGAACCATTGAATGTGACGTTATTGTTGCCTGCATAGTCTGCAAAATTCTTAATAATAAACATTTTTTTGCCTGCTCCCTTTATTTCAAGTGCAGGAACACCTGATACCGAGCCTGGAACAAAATCCACTCTTCCGCTTTCGGGAATATACGGTATCAATGTTGTAAATAAAAATTTGCGATATGTACCTGTTGTAGGTAGAGGCGGAACACCCGGTTTGCGCATTCTGACATCAATTTTAGGATTTGCTTTAAGTTTTCTGGGCAAATAATGTTTTATAAATGGCATGTATCCCAACACCAAAAATAATATTATGCCTAAAACAATGAGTCTTATAATAAGTTCTTTATTTTGTTCGAACCATGAACGATTATCCTGCAGATTAAGCGTTATCATTTCATAACCCTTCCATGATTCTATGCCTTGATGTTCGTCAATTTCAACTGTCAATTGACAATTTTGATAAATGCCTGAAGTTGGTCCCTTTTCACTGAAAGATGGATATACATAATAAATACCCGCTTCTTCGCCTTTTTCTACTTTGAAAGGTCCCATTTCAAAATCTTGTTCCTCAAGAAATTTCACAACGGGGATTCCAACCAAACCCCATTGTTCATTTGTAAAGTCCTTACCATCAATTGTTGCTTTCAATACAATGCATTTTTGTTCAGCAAAACCTTCTTTGTTCACAATAAATGTAGGATTTTCTTGCACGGAAAATGTAATCTTCTTATTTTTAAATACCGTGTACTCCATTAAAGTTGACACAGTATTATAGTCAAGATAATGAGCCACAACATTAATGCTGAGTGAACCTTCCTCAAGAGTGATTTTACTGCCTGAAGAATAATTCTGCGAATGCTTTTTACCATTATTGGTAACTTCAGCAATATACGAGACATCACCCAACAATTCTGATTGCTCAACCTTTTCTTTTGTACCGCCTTTGACAAAACCGAAATTAATTGTGTAATCACCTGCTTCAAGGTCAGAAAGGTCGGTTACTTCATTGCCTTTGGAATCAGTAAGATAAGCAGCTATTTCAACATTGGGTTTATAATAAATTTCTATTGTTTCTGCTCCGGTTACATCAACAGTATATGTGCCTGTTACAAAATCTTCGTTGAATGTAGCAATACTACCCACCAGATTTTCAGCAATCAATACATCATCAAAATTAGTGGCAGCTTTTTCGCTGAATTTTACGGAAACAGGAGTTTTTGAACTCTTAAACAACTTACCTTCGCTATTTTTTATTCCATTAATTGAAACATTTGCACCTTGTGCAAACACTACGAGTTCACCCATTGGCACGTCAAAAGAAAATGTTTTTGACGTTACGTTCACATCTAATCGATGTGAATTGAAAATTCTTGTACAGATGCTTGTTATCTTATTAAGAATCTGGTCATTTGACTTTGCTTCTTCAGTAAAAATGTTTTCTGAAACATTTTCTGTAATCTTATCCGCCTTTGGACCCATACTCAAAAACATTACTTTGATTGCATCTTGTTTTTTTGCAAAGAATGCATCAATTGCAGAAGTGCCACCAATCCCTTGGAACTCACCATCTGTTAAAACTACCAGCCATTTTTCGTCTGCTTTAACTTTCGTTAAATCGGAATATGCTTTTCTTACAGAATTGAATGGTGTATCCGTTGCCTTTGTCAACATTTCATGAATTTTTGCAACATTTGCCTTTGCACCTTCTTTACCGTCAAGGACTACTTTAGGTCCTGCGGTAGTATTTGATACGAAGTCACTCATAACATAAACATTCATGGTATCATTTTGACCCAACATAGCGGCAAAAACTTCCATTGCATATTTTGCCTGACACCAGGTATCAACCTTTACTCCATCAGTCTCAATCATACTGCCCGAATCATCATAAACAATATTGATAACTCTTGACGGAGAATTTGTTGCCGCAGAAGCATCTATGGCAAACACAAAATTGAAATTCATTATGATTGTTATAACAATCATAATGGAAATCAGTTTTAATAAAAGTACTCCGCATTTCTTTTTAGTACTTTTCAAACAACATCCCCTCCTCATAAGGTTGTTTGTATTTAATTTTAGTATCACTTATATATTTAAACTGTGAAATATAAACATAATTATAATACAGAATTTTATATTCTTTAGACTGATATAGGGGTGTTTTATTCACACGTGAATTCACTACCGTATAATACAATTCATATACCCTTTTTCTGTATTTTTCATCATATTTTTACAAAAAAGTGTAAAATATACGTACTTTATATTAAATCACAAAATGCAGTATTAGTCCATTAGATTTTCTTACAAAAAAAATACTATTTTATTGTAAAATTTTACAAATGTACAATAAAAATGGCAGAGGGAAAAGCCTCTGCCGTAATTAGTTGCATTTTATTAAAAACTATCAAGTAATTCTTTATAAAATTCGGAGTAATCATCACGTTTCTTTTCGGTGAATGTCATTGCTTCACGTGGGTGGCGGTTAAGCTGACCTGTGAACATATACTGCAAATCATACCCCCAAATTACACCTGAATTCTTTAATGGAATCATATAATTCTCAATAAATCTCAACATACTATAAATGCTGTATTTGGGATTTTTGAGGAATCCGAGCATTAACTCCATTGCACAGTTACCTGCTCCCCTGCCCATTGCCAGTGCGGTTGCGTCAACATAGGAAACACCATATGAAAGAGTTTCAATTGTATTTGCAAAGGCAAGATTTTGATTGTTATGGCCGTGAAAACCGATTTTCTTGCCGTATTTTTCGCCATATCCAAGGTATTTTTTAGCAAGTTCTGCGGCATTTTCAGGGAAGAGTGAACCGTAGCTGTCAACAAGATAAATAATATCAACCTTGCTTTCGCCGAGCATTTCGAGTGCATCATCAATCTGGTTGAAACTTGCCTGAGAGATTGCCATAATATTACAAGCGGTTTCGTAACCTAATTCATTGAAATAGTTAATCATTTCAACAGCTGTTGGAATCTGATGAATGTAACAGGCAACACGAATTAAATCAACCACACTGTCTTTTTTAGGAAGAAAGTCGGTTTTATAATCACATCTGCCAACGTCCGCCATAACAGCTATTTTCATATCTGAAACATTATCGCCTACAATTGCACGAATGTCCTCTTCTTTGCAGAATTTCCACTTACCGTGGTCTTCTTCATTAAAAAGATTTCGACTTGCACGATAACCGAATTCCATATAGTCAACACCGCATTTGATGTTTGTTTTATAAAGTTCACGAACAAATTCGTCTGTGAATTCAAAATTATTACAAAGTCCGCCGTCACGGATTGTTGCGTCAAGCAACTGAATATCGTGACGCACACTCATTAAACTACCTTTTCTTTGTGCCATTAGTATCGCCTCTTGTAAAAATATTCGCTTTATCACTTAAAAGTGCGAAATCGATTGAGATGTATTATAGCACTGTGAATTTGGTTTGTCAATAAGTATTTTGAGATTGACAAATTCAAATTTGTCAAAATAAATATGGTGCGCCTGACTGGAGTCGAACCAGCGACCTTCAGAGTCGGAGTCTGACGCTCTATCCAACTGAGCTACAAGCGCATTCAGCATCTTTTCCGTTTTATACATTAAAACGGAAAAGAACTATGTCTCCGTCTTTCATAACATATTCTTTGCCTTCGGAGCGAACAAGACCTTTTTCTTTTGCAGCCTGCATTGTGCCGTTTGCCATAAGGTCGTCAAAGTGTATAACCTCTGCACGAATAAATCCACGTTCAAAGTCAGTATGAATTTTACCCGCTGCCTGAGGTGCTTTTGTGCCTTTTTTAATAGTCCATGCACGAACTTCGGGCTGACCTGCTGTAAGATATGAGATAAGTCCCAAAAGATTGTATGAACGTTGAATGAGCAAGTCAAGACCACCCTGTTCAATCCCTAAATCAGAGAGGAACATTTCTTTTTCTTCTTTGTCGAGTTCTGCAATCTGTGCCTCAAGTTCTGCACAGATTGGAAGTGTTTCTGCGCCCTCTGCCTCTGCGAGTTTGCATACTGCGTTGTAACGGGCATTTTCACGGATATTGTTTGCGAAATCTTCTTCGCTCATATTACAAGCATAAATAATCGGCTTTGATGAAAGAAGTGCAACAGTACCTAAAATTTCTCTTTCTTCATCATCCATTTCTACTGCACGAGCATTAACTCCGTTTTCGAGTTCCCCACGAAGTCTTTTAAGGAAATCAACTTCTTTTTGAAGTGATTTGTCCCCCTTGAGTTCTTTTTCACTCTTTGTGATTCGTCTGTCAAGAATTTCAACGTCGGAGAGAATGAGTTCAAGGTTGATTGTTTCAATATCACGCTGTGGGTCAATACTACCTTCAACGTGAATAATGTCGTCATTATCAAAGCAACGAACAACGTGGATAATTGCATCAACCTCACGGATATGGGACAAGAATTTATTGCCGAGTCCCTCACCCTTTGACGCACCCTTTACAAGACCTGCAATGTCAACGAATTCGATTGTTGCAGGAGTAATTTTCGCAGGGTTATACATTTCAGCCAATTTGTCAATTCTGTAATCGGGAACTGCAACAACACCAACATTTGGTTCAATTGTGCAGAAGGCATAGTTTGCAGACTGTGCACCCGCATTTGTTATAGCATTAAAAAGTGTACTTTTGCCGACATTTGGCAAACCAACGATACCTAATTTCATAATATCATCCTTAATATAATATAAATTTCCAAAAATGTATTATACACTATTGATGAAAAATTTTCAATATGATAAAATAATAAATATAGGGGTCGGGGTCCTCGACGGCCCTAAAAAACAGCATCTCTAATTAGAACGGGTCCGCGGGGACGCCGACCCCTACGAAATGGTTGATATTATGGAATTTTCAAGAACTGAACGACTTATCGGTGCAGAAGCACTTCAAAAACTTAAAAATGCAAATATTATCATTTTCGGGCTTGGCGGTGTTGGGTCTTATGTTGCCGAGGCTCTTGCTCGTTGCGGCATTGGCAAAATGACCGTTGTTGACAAGGATACCGTTGACATTACAAATATAAATCGTCAGTTATATGCACTTCACTCAACTGTTGGCAGAAATAAAGCCGACGTGGCAAAAGAAAGAATTCTCGACATTAACCCTAAATGTGAAGTGACTGATATTGTAAAGATGTATCTGCCCGAAAACAGTGACGAATTCACCCTTTCACAATACGATTATATTATAGATGCAATCGACAATGTAACCGCAAAAATCGACCTTGCAATCAAATCGCAAGAGTTGGGAATACCAATGATTGCATCAATGGGTACGGGTAACAAGCTCGACCCCACAGCATTTAAGATTACCGATATTTATAAAACTGACACCTGTCCTCTCTGCCGTGTTATGCGTAGAGAATTAAAGGCAAGAGGTGTCAAGAAACTAAAAGTGCTTTATTCAACTGAAACACCACATAATGACGGCGAGCGAACACCAGCAAGTATTTCTTTTGTGCCAAGTGTAGCAGGGCTTATTATTGCGAGGGAAGTTGTAAAAGATTTAATGAATAATGAAAAATGAATGATGAATATTGAATAATTTGGGAACTGCATTGCAATTGTAAAAAAAACAGGTCATTCTGAGCGAAGCGAAGAATCTCTGTTGAGTTACAATTCATTTTTATAGAGATTCTTCGCTTCGCTCAGAATGACACGCATTACCCCCACAAATTTAAATTTATCAAGACCTTTATACTTTTAACATTTTGTTCATTGACTTAGTTTTTTTAAAATAGTAAAATATTGACAATACTTTTAACAAACTGATTTTGAGGTGGATTATGAGCCTTATTGAAATTCACGATATTTACAAAATTTACAATCCCGGTGAAAACGAAGTACGTGCCCTTGACGGTGTCAATTTAACTGTTGAGCACGGTGAGTTTTTAGCCATTGTCGGTCAATCCGGCTCGGGCAAATCAACACTTATGAATATGTTGGGACTTCTTGATATTCCCACAAGCGGAACATATCTTCTTGACGGAATTGACACCAAAAATATGACCGATGACGAATTGTCAGAAATTCGCAACAAAGAAATCGGCTTTATTTTTCAGGGCTTCAACCTTATTCCAAGCCTTACCGCAGTTGAAAATGTTGAACTCCCCTTGGTTTACCGTGGAATGAAAAAGGAAGAACGCAACAAATTAGCCCTTGAGGCTCTTGAAAGAGTTGGTCTTTCACATCGTCTTGACCATTTACCAAAGCAAATGTCCGGCGGTCAACAGCAAAGAGTTGCCATAGCACGTGCAGTTGCAGCACGCCCCCCTGTTATTCTCGCCGATGAGCCTACGGGTAACCTTGACTCACATTCAGGTATTGAGGTTATGAAAATTCTTCACGAATTACACGAAGAAGGCAGAACTGTTATTCTTATTACCCACGACAATGATATTGCCAATGAGGCACAACGAGTAATTCGTATTCAGGACGGTCAAATTGTGTCAGATGTTATGAACAAATAGTGTTCAATTTGTCTATTATTTAACAATAAAGAAAAAATAATAAAAAAATTAAGAAAAATACTGCGAAAAATGTGGTATTTTTCTTTTTTTTATGGTAAAATTTTTTGGTATATAAATTACTTCAGTTGGAGGTACGAATATGAAAATGAAGAGTATTATGAAAAAACTTTTCTGCGTAATTCTTTCATTGGTAGTTATTGTTGCAGGTATTCCTTTTACTGCACTTGCATTACCTGCTGATGAAATTGATTTTGCAATTTTAAGTGACATACACTATTTTGCAGAATCCTCAATGGGTTACACAGATGCAGACAAGCAGGAATTCAATGAGATTATGCTCATGAACAATTCAACATCGGGTCTTGCACCATATCTCACAGATGCTGCAATGGCAAACATTACTGCTATGGCACTTCGTGGTGAAATTGAGTTTCTTTTGCTCCCCGGTGACCTTACACGAAATGCAGAAAAAGCGGCTCACCTTGAATTAGCAGACCGTCTTGCAGAGTTTGAAGCACAGACAGGTGTTCCTGTTTATGTTATTGTTGGTAATCACGACGTTAACAATCAGCGTGCAATGTTCTATGACGGTAACGAACTTGTAAGTGTTAAGAAAAATCCTGAACTCCGTTCAGACCTTGACACTACTCCTGAAGAATTCGAAGAAATCTACAAAGATTTCGGTTATTCAGCAGAGGGTGGATATTATAGTCGTTACAAAGCAAAGGCTGACAATTCAGAAGGTTCACTTTCATATGCAATTGACGTAAGTGACAATTATCGTCTTATCGCTATTGACTCACAGCTTTATTCTGCTGACAACACTGACTCAGGTGAAAATGAGCAGGAAACTGCAGGTCATATTTCTGACGCACTTCTTGAGTGGACAGTAAACGAATGTAAAAAGGCTGAGGCTGACGGCAAAACAATTCTCGGTATGTGCCACACAAACTTTGTTCCTCACTTTGAAACTGAAGTTGACCTTTTTGACAATTTCGTTCTTCGTGGCTGGGAAAAAGTTGCTGATACTTTAGCAGATGCAGGAATGAATTTCTGCGTTTCAGGTCACGTTCATATGCAGGACGTTGCAACTTATGTAAATGATAATGGCGAAACAATTGCTGACATCACAACAACTTCAATTCTCAGTTATCCTAACCAGTTTAGAACAGTTAATATGCAGACTGCTCTTAACGGCGACATCACAATGAATTATAACACACACGATGTTGACGAATATACACCTGTTATGATTAACGGTGTTGCTCAGCCCAAACCTTTTAAATATCAGACATGGGCTTACAACTTCGGTGGTGCAGATATTAAAGATTTCGTACTCAATGTGCTTGAATATCAGCTTCGTTACGGCTTTGGTAAAGATGTTAAGGACGCAGGCGGACTTTATTTCTATCTTGATGACCTTGTTGGCATAAGCACTATTCTTGATGGTATCACAGGCTATGAAGTATTTGACACTATCGGCAATACTGCTCTTAGTGCAATTGTTTATTCACTCTGTCACCAGCTTGACAGAAAATTGCTTACTGATGTTAACAAGACACTCGATATTTTAAGTCCTATTCTTGACAAACTTCTTGACATTAAAGTATCTGACGAGCGTTGCACAATGTTTGCAAATACTCTCGGATTCCAGAGTAAATATGATTACGGTACACTCGGCGACCTTGCTTCAACAGTACTTGCATATCACACAACAAACAACGAAGACCCAAACAGCGACAAATTCCTTCAGAGTGCACTCGCACGTTTCTATAACGGCGAAAATGCTGAAACAATTGTAAATACTCTTCTTGATGTTGTACTCAACGACTTACTTCAAGACGTAATTCTTGACAGTCTTAATATCGACTTCATTTCATTCGGCACAAACCTTGGACCTACACTTATTCCCGATATGAATTTGGATATTTATAAATTGATTACGGGTGAGGATTGGGAAGGCTTCGGCATTGACGACGTTATTTCGCTCATTCTTATGACAGGTGTTGCCGGTGGCGATACATTAAGTGATGTTGTTTACTCACTTCTCGACGAATATCTCACTCAAAGTCAATATGACATTATTGACGGTGAATTCTACCGCATTATGAAGGACCTTACTCACGATGAAACTCCTGAATATATGGCAGACCTCGATGGCTCTGTTACCTATGCAGGTAAAGTAGCAGTACCACTTAGTCAGAATAACCTTCGACTCCCCTCTCACATTGCAGTAACATTCGGTGAAGATACATCAACATCAGTTAATATTAGTTACTTCACAAAGTACAGCATTACTGATTCAGATATTCAGATTGTTCCATATTCAAAGAATCCTGATTTCAGCAAGGGCTCAACAGTTAAGGCAAATATCAAGACAAATTGCGAGGTTGATGCAGAACGTGAATATGCTTCAATTGACCTTGGGTTCATCGGAATTCTCTATCACAAGGTAGAAGTTAACCGCCACACGATTGAGATTAAAGGTCTTGAAGCAGGTAAACAGTATTGCTACCGCATTGGTGATGCAGACCGTGGTTGGTGGAGTGATACAGGTGTAATCAGTACTGCTGATAACGGCTCAACATACAGCTTCTTCCACGTAACAGACCCACAGTCAGTTACAGAAAAACAATATACAGAGGATTGGGCAGCAACACTCAATACCGCATTCAAGCATCACAATGCTGACTTTATTTTGTCAACAGGCGATATGGTTGATAACGGTAATGACTTTGTTGAATGGAAGAGAATGTTCAATCTTGCATCTGACTCACTTATGAACACCGTTCTTATGACCGCATCAGGTAACCACGAAGCACGTGGGGACAATGCACAAATTCAGAACTTTGTTTATTCAAATCTTCCCGAGCAAGATGCTACAACAGGTGTTTATTATTCATTTGATTACAACACTGCTCACGTTGCAGTTCTTAACACAAACAACCTCAATGAAGACGGTACTCTTTCAAATGACCAGTTTGAATGGCTTAAGGCGGATATGAATGCAAGTGATAAGACATGGAAATTCGTAGCACTTCACAAAGCACCTTATTCAAATGGTTCACACTTTGATGATGACGATGTTTCTGCTCTTCGTTCACAGTTGCAAGGTCTTATGCCCGAACTTGATATTGACATTGTATTCCAAGGTCATGACCACGTTTATATGCGTACTGACGTAATGAAGAATAATGCGGTTGTAAAGGCAGATACAGAGACTCTCACATATAATGGTCTTGAATATACCGCAAAGCTTAATCCTGACGGCACTATCTACTCAATCAACGGTACTGCAGGTTCAAAGCATTATGAACCAAAGGCAGATAGTGAAACTGCAAATACATTCCCCAAGGGCGAAGCAGTTGTTTCTCTTGATGTTCCGTCATATTCATACATTCAGATTGACGGCAACAACCTTTATTTCGACTCATATTCAGTTGAAAATGGTACAGAAACCAGAATTGACAGTTTTGCGATTTCAAAAGATACTGCTCCTGAAGATAATAACGGTGGCGACGCACCTTCGGGCGAAGGCAATACTAATAACGGCAATGGTTCAAATAACGAGGGTGAAAATAACGGTCTCGGCGATGTTATTGATGACATCACTGACACATTCCGTCAGAACCCTGTAATGTTCTTCGTTGCAATAGCAATTGTTTCACTTGTTGCAATTTCAGCAATTGCAGTTACAATTATTGTAAAACGCAAAAGAGAAGAAATATAAATTTCGTATTTTGAATGCAAATTGACGGCGAGATTACTCTCGCCGTTTTTTTTGTGTGAAATTGAATTTATTGAAGTAAAAATGACCATTACGAATTTTTTATGATTGCAAATAATAAAAAGATGTGATATACTAATTTTCCCTACCTATTTTACTGAAAGGAGAGAAAATATGTTTAAGATTTCACCAAAGGTTTATTCATCAATGTTTTCATTACCAACTGAAATTGCAGACCGTGGACTTAAATTCGCAAGTGGTGAGCAATTAAAGACTATTATTGCTATTTTTAGAAATCCTGAAGCCACAGCCGAAGAAATCGCAAAAAGCATCAATCTTTCTCTTGCTACAGTAAAAGAGTGCATTGAGTATTGGGCTGACAACGGCATTTTAGAAAATGAAAATTTGGTTAACCCAATTAAAACTGAAAATCAAAACAGAGAAATTTCTGCAAAAAAAATCAAAGCACCCATTCCCGAAATTCATTTTACAAATCCTAATCAGGCAGAAATTGAAAGAATTATAAAAGAAAACGGTGCAATGAAAAGACTTTTTCTTGAGGCACAGGAAATACTCGGCCGAACTCTCGGTTACAGTATGCAATGTACAATTTATTCGGTTGTTCACCGTTACGGAATCACACCCGACGTTGCAAACTGTCTTCTCTATTTTGCAAAAAGCATCAATGCCACAAGTCAAAATGACATTCTCAAGATAGCAAAATATTGGGCAGAAAGTGAAATTACAACACTCGCCGCTGCCGACGATTATATTATTGAAACAACAAATGCATTAAAGCTTTTCCGTGAACTTGCATTACGCACAAACAATGACACTTCACCCCCCACCTTTGCAGTGCTTGAAATGATTTGTGAGTGGGTTCGTTGGGGTTATAAAATTGATGCTGTTGAAAAGGCTTTCAATATTATGAAAGCAGAAAAACAGACCGGTCGCCTTGTGTGGAATAATTTCACACATATGAACGGAACAATCAAGAAGTGGCGTACTGCGGGAATTTATACACTTGAAGACATTGAAAAGGGCACAAAGAAATTTGCACCGAAGCAGTACAAAAAGCAAGAAAATCAAAAAGAGACATCATTCTCAATTGAACTTGCAGAACAAATGGCAAAAGAACATCGCAAGAATTTTGGTAAAAAGAAAAACAATAAAAAATCAAGAAGTAAGGGGGCATAAGCTATGGCATATTCAAAAGAAATTTATGAAAAGGCACATGAAATCATCAAAAAAAGAAGACACGACGCAGAATTTACTGCAAGTCAGCATAAGTCAGAGCTTATTGCAAAGCATTGTGAATTGGCAAATATCGAAACAGAGCTTAACAACACCGGTTTCGAAATAATCTCTTGCTTTGCCTCACCTGAAAAAGATTTGCAAAAAAATCTTGAACAAATTCGCAAAAAGAATACAGAACTTCGTGAAGCACAAAAGGCTATTCTTGTTGCATTAGGATATTCCGAAGATTATTTTAAAGTAAAATACACCTGTGAAAAATGTGAGGATACGGGATTTATTGAAGAACGTGACGATGAAAAGGGTGTGTCATATGGCTCACATCTTTGCACTTGTCATACTGAATTGCTCAAAAAACTTGCTACTGAAAATATGTCAAAGTCAACACCTCTTGCACTTTCTACTTTTGAGGACTTTGATATAAGCTATTACTCAAGGGAAAAGATTAACGGAGATTCACCCTATGAAGCAATGAGTTATGTTTTCAATAGCTGTAAAGAGTACGCAGAGAATTTTGATATGGACTCAAGCAATCTTTATTTTTACGGCAGAACAGGTCTTGGCAAAACTCATTTATCCCTTGCAATTGCAAATGAGGTAATCAAAAAGGGCTACAGTGTGGTTTATGGCTCTGTTATTGGATTTTTAAATAAAATGGAACGTGAAAAATTCGGTAAAGGCGAAGCATTTGAAACTGAAAACATTCTCATTGATGCAGATTTGCTCATTCTTGATGATTTAGGTGCAGAATTCCAAACATCTTTCACCGTTTCAGCAATTTACAATATTATCAATTGCCGAATTGCCCATGGTGCACCAACAATAATCAGTTCAAATCTTGATTTTGAAGAGTTAAAGGCAAGATACCCTGAGAGTATAGCATCACGAATTATCGGTACATATGCTACTGTGCAGTTTATCGGTAAAGATATACGTCAAATAATGAATATTGAAGATTGATTTTAAACACCGCTTGAAGCGGTGTTTTTAATGATAACCGAAAATTTTATTTGACTTTATACTTGAAATTTGCTCTTGACTTAAATATATACTTTTGTTATAATACATTGGATATTTAAAACACGTTGATAAAGAGAGTAAATTAAGAAAATACTTCTTTCAGAGAGTTGTGCCGTGGCTGAAAGCACAATAGAATGGAATCTTAATTGAAGTTCACTTTGGAGTGGCATTGTTGAAATAGTAGTAGATGATGACGTTTTATTCCCGTTACAGAATACGAAAGTGTTTGCTTTTTGCAAAAATTTGGGTGGTACCGCGGATTTTGTTTATTCGTCCCATACTCTTTGGAGTATGGGATTTTTTATTTTACAAATTATTTTTTAAAGGATTGATATTATGAAAGCAAAGCTTGAAGCTATACGCATCAAGGCAGAAGCAGAGCTCAGTACCTTTACTGAACAAAGTCAACTTGAAAATTTTAGAATTCAGGTTCTCGGCAAAAAGGGCGAGCTTACTTCTATTCTTAAAATGATGGGTTCTCTTTCAGCAGAAGAAAGACCAATTATGGGTCAACTTGCTAACGAGGTAAGAGCCTACATTGAAGAAAAAATCACAGAAAAGAGTGCAGAACTCAAAGAGCTTGAACTGAAAAAAGAAATCGAGTCAATGCCGATTTTTGATATTTCTGTTCCTGCAAATTTAAACCGTGGTTCATACCACCCCATCACACTTGTACAACGTCAATGTGAAAACGTGTTTAAGTCAATGGGCTTTAATGTTGAAGATTACAGTGAAGTTGTTACTGACTATGAATGCTTTGAAGCACTCAACATTCCAAAGGACCATCCTGCACGTGATATGCAGGACACATATTACCTTGAAAACGGTCAGTTACTTAAATCTCACACATCTGCGGCACAGAATGCTATTTATAAAAAATATAAAGATGCACTTATCAATGACGGTGTACCGATTAAGGCTATTTTCCCCGGACGTTGCTTTAGAAATGAGGCTACTGACGCCTGTCACGAAAACACATTCTTCCAGATGGAAGGCGTTATGGTTGACAAGGATATTTCAATTTCAAACCTTATTTACTTTATGAAAACAATGCTTTCTGAAGTGTTCCAGAAAGATATTAAAGTAAGACTTCGTCCCGGATTTTTCCCATTCGTTGAGCCGGGCTTTGAACTTGACATCAGTTGCTTAATCTGTGGTGGCGAGGGTTGTCCTTCATGTAAGCACAGCGGTTGGCTTGAACTTTGCCCATGCGGTATGATTCACCCCGAAGTGCTTAAAGCAGGTGGAATTGACCCCGAGGAATACACAGGCTTTGCGTTTGGTCTTGGTCTTACAAGACTTGCAATGATGACCTATGGTGTTAAAGATATTCGTGACCTTAACAGCGGTAGCCTTAAGGTACTTACACAGTTTACTGACGATAAATAAGGAAGGAGGGCAAAAATTATGTTTTTATCAATGAATTGGATTAGTGATTTCGTTGACCTTTCAGGTCTTGATAAATTGGATTTAATCCACCGTTTTTCACTTTCAACTGCAGAGGTTGAAAACGAAATATTCTTCAAGGGTGCTGACATCAGCGGTATTGTTGTTGCTGAAATTAAATCAGTTGAAAATCACCCTGAATCAGAAAAATTACATCTTTTAAAGGTTGACATTGGCGAAAGCGAGTTAGTTGACGTTGTTTGCGGTGCTCCCAATGTGCGAGTTGGTATGAAAACTGCATTCGCAAAGGTTGGCGCAAAAATCGGTGAAATCGAAATTGCCCCCCGTCCCCTTGCAGGATATATGTCACACGGTATGTGCTGTTCCGAAAAGGAAATCGGCATAAGTGACGACAATTCAGGCATTATGGATATTCTTGATGAAGTTGCAAATGGCACTGACATCAAAGACCTTTATGAAGTTGAAGACATTATTTTTGAGGTTGATAACAAATCACTTACAAACCGTCCTGACCTTTGGGGTCATTATGGTATTGCCCGTGAATTTGCTGCTTTGGCAGGCAGAGAATTAAAACCACTTGATGTTGTTGACTTGAAAAAATATGACAATCTTCCAAAAATCGATATGAAGATTGAAGACCCGCTTTGTCAACGTTATTCTTGCTTACAGGTTGAAGATATTCACACAAATATTAGCCCTGTTAATATGAGAATTCGTCTTTACTATTGCGGAATGAGAGCAATCAATTTCTTGGCCGACCTTACAAACTATTTAATGCTTGAAATGGGTCAGCCAATGCACGCATTCGACTCACGCAAGGTTGAAAAAATCAGAATTAAGAGATTCTCTGAACCCTTCACATTCCAGACTCTTGACGGAGTTGACCGAAATATTGACGAAAATACTCTTATGATTTGCAATGGTGACAATCCTGTTGCTATTGCAGGTATTATGGGTGGTCTTGACTCTGAAATCGTAGAAGATACAACAACTCTCACACTTGAATCTGCTACATTCAATGCGGCATCAACAAGAAAGTCAACAGTTCGTCTTGCACACCGTACAGATGCTTCAATGCGTTATGAAAAGTGCCTTGACCCTGAAATGACAGTACCTGCAATTGCAAGATTTGTAAAACTTTTGACAGATACAGATAAGGACGCAAAGGTTGTTTCATCACTCACAGACGAATATGCATACCACTATCCACAAGTTACTCTTGATTTTGACAAAGCATTCATTGACAAATATACAGGCATCGACATTCCAAGTGATACAATTGTAAGCACACTTCTTTCTCTCGGCTTCGGTTGTGAGCAGAATGGTGACAATTTCACAGTATCTGTTCCAAGCTGGCGTGCTACAAAGGACGTTACAATCAAGGCTGACATAGTTGAAGAAATCACAAGAATTTACGGTTATGATAACTTTGATGTTCACACTGCTGAAACTCCCCTCTACCCCGTACGTGAAACAGTTGAAAAGAGCGTTGAAAACAGAATCAAGGATATGCTTGTTCACCGCTATTCGCTTCACGAGCTTCATTCTTATGTATGGGCTTATACGGACGAATACAAGGCATTGGGAATCAAGGTTGAAGAAAACATAAAACTTGTTGACGCAACAAATCCAAATATCGAAACAATCCGTAAATCAATTGTACCAACACAACTTTGTCAGGTTAAGACAAATGTAAATTTCGCTCCCGATTTCGGTGTGTTTGAAATTGGCAAGGTTATTAAAGGTGTTAAAGAAGATGGTTTGTGTAACGAGCAAAAGAAACTCTGCGTAACACTTTACAGCAAGACAAAGTCACTTGAAACTCTTTATATTGAACTTTCAACAATGCTTTCAGTTATTGCAGACAATATCAAGCACAAGAAACTCACTTTTGCACCGACAGAGGCTACTCATTCTTATGAGCACCCAAGAAATCTTAATACAATTTCTTGTGACGGTGTGGTTCTTGGCGAAATCGGTATTGTTCACCCAACAGTTGGTAAGAAAATAGACAAAAAGGCTGCAATTGTATTTGCAGAAATCGACGTTGCAAAGTTTGCAGAAATCGAGGACGCAGGTATTCACTATGCAGAGCCTTCCAGATTCCCCGCAATTGAAGTTGACTTGTCATTTGTTACTGAAATTTTTGCACCGATTGGCAAGGCAATTGAAAATGCAAATTGTCCACTTATTAAAAACGTTCAGGTGGTTGATACCTACCGTGACGAAAACGGCAAATCAATCACAGTAAGACTTACATTCTCACACCCCGAGAAAACCCTCACCCGTGATGAGGTTATGGACATTGCAAATTCTATTATTGATACACTTGCAAAAGACAATATTGCGCTTAAATCATAAAAAAATCCCGAAAGGGATTTTTTTATTTTATATTGCAACGAAAAATGCTTCATTAAATAAAAGATGAAGTAAATTTTCTTTTTAGTATTGTAATTTCACAACTTTAAGTATATAATATAGTTAATTATTATCAGGAGGTGGCAGAAATGCTTGACCCTAACAAGACCATTCAATTCTCAATTAAAGATGAACGTGAAGAGGCTACTCGTCAGACACTTGTTGCAGTTTACAATGCACTGGTTGAAAAAGGATATAATCCCATTAATCAAATTGTGGGCTATATTCTCTCTGAAGACCCCACCTATATCACAACTCATAATAATGCGAGAAGTTTAATCCGCCGCCTTGACAGAGATGAACTTTTACAAGACCTTGTAAAAGAGTATCTCAAGGTAGATAAAAAATAGTATTAATTAAGAGGTGTATTTTATGGCTAAAACCGAAAAATTCCTCACTTATAAGGGCAAACCACTTGTTCGCAACGGCAAAACTCTTTACTACGGCGAGGCTTCTGAAAAATACGTTATTATGATGCAGATTCTTGCTACAAAAACTGTGGGCGAGGTTGAAGTTGCTTCAAAGGTTTCAGTTCAACTTATAAACACTGACCCTGAAGTAAGCCCACGTGAGAGAATTGTAAAATCAAGTGAGAAAAAAGGCCTTTATGCAGCAATGGATATTGCTGAAGTGTGGCTTTCACGTGCATTGGCAAACTAAACAAAATTATTGAAAATCGGAAGCGGTGGAGGTTACTCTGCCGCTTCGTGCTTTAAAGGAGAAGGATTATTATGTTTCACACTATGACTATTGCAGGGCTTGAGAGAAATTTACCAATCTGCCCACTCAACGACGAACTTCAAATTGCGGGCTTTGTAATTTTTGGTGACCCCGAGCTTACTACTGCCTGTGCGGAGGAATTGCTAAAAAAAGCACCCGAATATGATTACATAATAACAGCAGAGGCAAAGGGTATTCCACTTGCTCACGAAATGGCTAGACTTCAAAATAATGAAAAATACTTTGTAGCACGCAAAAAGCCAAAACTTTATATGACAGGTGTTTTTGAGTCAACAGTTAATTCAATTACTACCGAGGGCGAGCAGAAACTCTATCTTGATAAAGCAGATGCTGAACTTATGAAAGGTAAGAAAATTCTTATTGTTGACGACGTTGTGTCACTTGGTCAGTCTTTGGCAGCAGTTGAAAAACTTGTTAACGATGCAGGCGGAATAGTTTGCGGAAAAATGTTTATTTTAGCCGAGGGCGACGCCGCAAAGCGTGATGATATTATTTATCTTGAAGAGTTGCCATTGTTTAAGAAAGATGGTAGTGTGTTATAACTTAATTACATTCACAAAGTGAATATATCGCAAATTCCGTCAGGAATTTATATCGCATACAAACGTATATATCGCACAAGCGTTAGCTTGTATATCGCGATATGTTACTACGCAACGTAAAAAGACCTTATTCATTACGAATAAGGTCTTTTTGTTTAATATAAATCCGTTGACAAATATCGGTCACCTGTATCAGGAAGAAGAACGACAATATTCTTATCTTTATATTCTTCTTGCTCTGCAAGGGTCAATGCACCGTAAAGTGCTGCACCTGAAGAAATTCCCACAAGCACACCTTCACTTTTTGCAAGATTTCTTGCGGTGTTATAGGCATCATCTGTTGAAACTTTGATAATCTTATCAATAATTTCTGTATTGAGGACTTCCGGTATAAACCCTGCCCCAATACCCTGTAATTTGTGGGCACCTGCACTTTCGCCCGATAAAACTGCACTTGTGTCAGGCTCAATTGCAACAATTTCAATATTAGGATTTTTTGTTTTCAGGTATTCCCCTACTCCCGTAATTGTACCGCCTGTACCAACACCCGCCACGAAAACATCAACTTTTCCGTCAGTATCATTCCAAATTTCCGGTCCCGTTGTTTTACGGTGTGCCTCTGCATTTGCAGGGTTTACAAACTGACCTGCCACAATGCTATTTGGAATTTCTTTTTGCAATTCTTCTGCCTTTGCGATTGCACCATTCATACCAAGACTACCGTCAGTAAGCACTAACTCTGCACCGTAAGCGGTCATAAGTTTTCTGCGTTCAACTGACATTGTATCGGGCATTACAATAATTACTCTGTAACCACGAGAAACACCGATAGATGCAATTCCTATTCCC
>JAZNZJ010000088.1:0-6498 GCA_045594885.1 Candidatus Fimenecus sp.
TGCTTGAGGTGTATTAGGTGCAACAACTGATACAAAATCACCTTTTTTTACCCCACTCGCCAATAAGGACTGTGCAACGAGTTCAATTTGTGCAATCATCTGTGAAAATGTTATTTTTTTATTTTGAAATTCCAACGCATAATAATCAGGATATTTCTCTGCAGTTTCTTTAAGTAATGAAACCATTGAAAATTCAGGATATTCAGGTCTGAAATTTTCAGGTGCGTGATTATCACTCCAAATATTTCTACTTCTATCCATTCAGCAAATCACCTCTTTTTTTTATGTTAAAAACTATATTCATTTTATTTCTCCGTGTTTTTCGTATTGTGTTACTTCAGTAATCTCATTTTTATCATTAACAAAAACTACTTTAGGGTAATGATTTTTATTTTCTTTCGGTGTAATTTGAACATATGCCATAATTATCACCTTATCGCCTACTTCAACACATTGAGCCGCCTCATAAACAGAAAATTGTCTTATCTTCTGTATTGACGGAATTCAATTTATTATATCACACCATTTATATAAAAACAAGAGTTACAATTACACAGAATATTATAATACTGTTATTTTCAAGCAATTGTGACAAAAATTAGCATTCATATGACACTCCAATTTCTTGACATTGTACACGAATATATATATAATTAGTTTATATATATCTAATTATAATCATCGTATTTTATATACACGAAAAACTCAATTCAAGGGGTATCTAAAATGAAGTTTAAATTGACATCTTCACAAATGAATTTCTACAACAAGAATTTCACTCTGGACAGTCAAATCTGGAATCAGGGTGTTATGGAGATTTTCCCAAAAGTATATTCCTACAAAGAAATTAACGACGCATATAATAAGCTTGTAGAAACTCATGATAGCCTCCGTGTAAAACTTGTAGAAACAGAAGATGGTGTTGTTGCTGATGTTAGAGAGCACGAGTACATAAACTACCGTTTTTGGCAGGTTGAAACTGAAGAAGAACTTATGAAAAAGGCTCAGGATTTTCTCAATGAGCCCACTGACCGCTATGGCCTTTTGGTTGACTGTGCAGTTTTTCAGACACCTACCACATCGGGTATTATGATTAATGCTCACCATATTGTTGTTGACGGTTACAGTGCCTTTGTTATGTCAGAGCATATCAATGAATTTTTAAAAGATTTGAATTTTGCACCCGTTATTCAAAAATACCCCGATTATGTTGAAGCAGAAGAAAAGCACAAGCAGTCACGACGTTATGATAAAGCAAAAGATTTTTGGCTAAAAGAGTTTTCAAACAAGCCGAATTGCAATATTTTCGCTGCAAAGGGCAACATTCTTGACTTTTCTTCTGAAGAAGTAAACTCCGTAATCCCAAAAGACTTATTTTACGCAATCAACAAATTCTGTCAAGAAAATGAAATTTCCGTTACATCTTTTTTCAATGCCGTTTACGGAATATACATCTCAAGAATATACGATACCTCATCTTTCACTATGGGTGTACCCGTACTTAACCGAACAACACAATCTGAACTTAACACAATCGGTTTATATATGCATGTATTGCCAATGGTGTGCAACATTGTCGATAATGCATCTTTCATACACAATGTAAAACAAATTGAAGACTCGCAACTGAATTTGCTGAGACACCAAAAATTTACACAGACCGATATTAAAGAAGCTTTGAGGTCTATTAATTATGAAGCAAATAATCTTTTTAGTGTTGCTACTGACTATCAGTCTTTCACAACAAATAATGAGTATGAAATGCTAATTAAATACTGTAATTATCTTGCAACTCCTTTAGAAATACATTTACAAAGTTTCAGTGAAGAACTTCACAAATTTAAAATTCGCTATAGAACATCTTATTTCAATGAACAAGATGTAAAAGAAATGATGCTGTCCATTATAAATATAATGCGATATGTCATTGAACACCCTAATGAAAGTGTCAACAAAATCTCTTTTTATTCTGACGAAGAAATTCAAAAGGCATTACTTTTTTCTTCAGGTGAAGAAAACGCCCCTATTGTACAAGGCAATGTCATAGAAAATATCGAAATTAAGGCAGAATCCATACCGAATTTAACCGCAATAGTTGCAACTGACAATTCATTGACCTACAAAGAATTAAACGAAAGTGCAAACCAAATCGCAAATACACTCATAGACAAAGGAATTGGCAAAGGTGATATTGTCGGCATCAAACTTTCAAGAACAAGCAAATATTTAGTTGCTTTACTTGGTGTGCTCAAAACAGGTGCTGCATATTTACCCATTGACCCCACTCACCCAAAAGATAGAATAGATTACATTCTCACAGACAGCAACGCAAAATTATGCATTACTGAAGACAATATAAATGAATTGCTTGAAAATGCAAATACAAAAAATCCTGATATAAAAATATCGGGTGATGCGCTTTGCTATTGTATTTACACATCGGGTAGTACGGGCAAACCAAAAGGTGTAATGATACAGCATAAGAATTTGTGTTGGTATATGTCAGCATTGATGAACATTTATGGCACAGAGCCTGTAAATATGCCATTCTTCACTTCTCAAGCTGTTGACTTATCAGTTACATCCATCTTCTTACCATTAGCAACCGGTGGAACAACATATTTCTATGACAATGATTTATTAAATGATTTGTCTGATATTTTCAACAATAAAGAACTTAATATAATCAAACTCACTCCAACACATATGCAGATTATTCAACAGCATATCAACGAAAAAAATCTAACAAACTTAAAGCATTTAATTGTTGGTGGTGAACAACTTTATCGTTCTACCTGTATTGAATTCCTTGAGAAATTTGGTGCACATATAAAAATACACAACGAATACGGACCAACTGAAACCACTGTGGGCTGTGGTGATTATGTATTCTCTTTTGAAGATAGTGATACCGCAGTTTCAATAGGTCATCCTACAAACAATGTTCATATGTATATCGTTGACAAACACAATAATTTGTTGCCAATAGGTGTAATAGGAGAATTATGTGTTGCCGGTGACGGTGTATGTGCAGGTTATCTTAACAACCCTGAACTCACAAATGAGAAGTTTATTGACAATCCATTCGGTAAAGGCAAACTCTACAAAACGGGTGACTTGGCATATTGGCGAGAAGACGGTCAAATCTGTTATGTGGGTAGAAATGACTTCCAAGTAAAGATTAACGGACAGAGAATTGAATTAGGTGAAATTGAGAACGCTATCGCAGAAATCGATGGTGTGGTTCAGTGTGCTGTAATTGTGAGAAAGCAATACATCTGTGCTTTCTACACTGGTAAAGAACTTGACACAAAAGAATTTAGGGCAATTCTCTCTGCTAAACTTCCAAGATATATGGTTCCCCATATTTTCACACATCTCGAAGAAATGCCATTGACAGCAAGTGGTAAGGCAAACAGAAATGCATTGCCTGAAATTGACCTTGAAAACATCTCAACAGAAACAGAATATGTTGCACCGGAAACAGAAGAAGAAATAGCATTGGCAGAGGTTATCTCATTAGTATTAAGAACTGAAAATGTCAATATGCTTGACAATTTCTTTAATATGGGTGGTGACTCAATTACAGCCATCTATGTAGTTTCAGAGCTTGATGAAAAGGGATATGAGCTTCACGTTGCAGATATTATGCAAAATGATACTCTTTCAGATATTGCAAAAGCAATGAAATCGACATCCAACAAGGCGATGTATGACCAGAATGAAGTAAATGGCTTTGTCCCATTCACACCCATTATGCGTACATATCTTAATGAGAATAACAATACCATTGCAAAAGACTTTGTGCATAACATTGTCATTTCTGCAGACTATGATGAAGCTACTGTAAGAAAAGCTCTCGACATACTCGTTTCTCATCACGATATTTTAAGAGGTACGTTCACTACTGAAGGAATAGAAATTCATTCTTTTGATGAACGAGAAGCATGTTCATTCAAATCAATTACCATAACTGACGCAGAAGAAGCAAAAGAGTATTTAAACAACTTGACATTTGATGATGACAAGCTTGTTAATGTTGTATTCTGCAATACAGAAAAAGAAAATCTTGTAAGCATAACCGTACACCATTTCCTCATTGACTTGGTATCATGGGAAGTGCTTATGAGAGATTTCATAACAATAACTAATCAAATAAAAGAAAATGCTGAAATTACACTTCCGGCAAAAACCGCATCATTTAAGTTGTGGAGTGAAGAACTAAAGCAATATTCTGAAACCATACCTGAAGAAAACAAAAAGTATTGGGAAGAAATATCAATAAAACTTGATAACGCCAAAACCTTCAATTCAAATGAAGAGAATGAAAAAGAAGACTACAGCATTACACTTGATACAGACATATCAAACAAACTTATCAACGACGTAAATACTAAATATGGAACAAGAACAAATGAATTACTCTTAACAGCAGTGGGTCTTGCTGCAGGACAACTTGCAAATGGTTCTGTGGGTGTAATTGTTGAAAGTCACGGTAGAACAGAGCTTCATCACTCAATTGCTATTGAACGCACTATCGGTTGGTTTACATCTTGCTATCCTGTTGTAATTAACAATAGTAACAACATAGCAGAAGAATTAATAAGTGTTAAAGAAACTATGAGAAGAATTCCCAAGAATGGTATTGATTATCTTCTCATAAATGAAGAATTACATAAAAACACTGAAATCATCTTCAACTTCTACAAAACAAGTCTTACAGAAGAAAACCGAGAAGTGCAGGCAATCGCATTGGGTGGCACTTCTGTATTCCCCGGTAAGATAAATGTTAACTGTTTTGATATAGATAATATCATCACGGTTAATATTTCTGTGCCAAAATCACAACACAGAGCAAATATCAGTGAAGAACTTTGTTTGGAAATCAAAAAGCAAATTGAAAATGTTGTAGCAGTTTGCACAGAAACAGATACTGTTGTAAAAACTCGTTCCGATTTCTCTGATGACACACTTACTGACGAAGAATTGAATGAGTTAAAGAAAATATATGGTAGCGATATTAAAGATATATATATCTTAACTCCTTCACAAGAAGGCATATATGCTCAATATTTCCAGAGTCGTGACACAAAAACATATCATCTTCAGAATTTATGCGAAATCAGTAAAGAAAGCGATTTAGTCTTACTTGAAAAGAGTGTGGAACTGCTCGCTCTTCGTCACCCCGTCCTTAAATCAGCATTTACTGTACTAAAATCTACAGGTGCAATCAAGCAGATTATTCTTCAAAACAGAAATCCCGAATTCACAATCATTTCAAAGGAAGAGTCATTTACACAAGAAGCGTTGAATAAGATTGTGGATGAAGATATGAAAAAGGCTCTTAATTTACAAAGCGATTCTCTATTCAGAGTTACTCTTGTAGATTTCACCGATAAACGTTTTATTCTGCTTCATACACACCATATCATTCTTGATGGATGGTGTTTCCCAATACTCATAAATGATTTACAGAAATATTATGGTGAACTCATAAATGGGTCAAGCATAGAAGCTTTAACAAAAGAAATTACTAAAGAGATTTCGTCACAAACATCCTATGCAGAATATGTAAACTGGCTTAAAAATCAAGATACAAATGAGGTTTCTGAATATTGGCATAATTTACTCAATGATTGTGAGCTTCCTCATATCTTCGGCAAAGAAAAGACAGAGAATAACAAAAATGAGGATATTATCATATTTGAAACAATGTTGAGTGACGAATTATCCCAGCATATTAAACAGTTTGCAAAGGAAAACAAAGTTTCTTCAAACACAGTATTTGAATGTGCATTCGGCATAGCATTGCAGAAATATTCAGGTAGTGAAGATATTATCTATGACAAGGTAATATCCGGCAGAAGTGTCCCCCTTAAAAACATTGAAAATACAGTGGGACTTTTCATCAACACTATTCCTGTCAGAAGCAAGAGTGACGAAAACAGTACTCTTGCAGATTTGCTTAAAGAAACGCAAAGCCAAACATTAAACGCAAACAAAAACGGAATATTGTCACTTGCTGAAGTTTACAAAACATCCGGTATCGACAGCAAGTCCGTTGATGCATTGTTTGTATTTGAGAACTACTTTGTCGGAGACTCTTCCGATATTGAAAACGGACCACTTGCACCACAGCCCATTTTCTTCGATGAACAGACAGAGTTTAATTTGACTGTTACAATTATGAATGAAAATAACGGATATGCAGTCAAAATTTCTTATGCAAAAGAAATGTACACAGAAAGAGAAATCCACAGTTTCCTTAATGGATATATCTCTGTACTCAAATCCGCACTCAATGAAAACACTCTCATCAAAGATATATCCGTATTAAGTGACGATGAAAAGAATACCCTTCTCAAAGACTTTAACAATACGGACTATACATACGACATAGAAGAAAACACAACACTCTACTCACTCTTCGAAGAAAAGAGCGAAGAAAACAGAGAAAAAGTATGTATCATAGCAAATGATGAAGAAATCACATTTGCT
>JAZNZJ010000089.1:0-30138 GCA_045594885.1 Candidatus Fimenecus sp.
ATGAAGATGCAGATTATATAGGACCGTTTGTAAGTTCATATTCTGTCAAACAATCAGTTGATGAGGCAAATAAAATCTTTCGCCTACCTCAATGCAATAAAAAATTCCCTGAAGATTTCCGCAAAGGCAGACCTTGTCTTAATTATCATATAAATCGTTGTATGGGTGTGTGCACGGGTAAGATTTCGCAAAACGAATATGATGAGGCCCTTAACGGTGCACTTGATTTTCTCAATGGGGATATAGGTAAAATTATACGTGAATTGAAAGAAAAAATGAATATCTGTGCAGAAAATCTTGATTTTGAAATGGCGGGTAAATACCGTGACCGTATCCGTGCAATTGAGAATATGCAGACCAAACAGAAAGTAGTAACCGAAAGTGACGAGAGTAAGGACGTTTTTGCGTTAGCAATCAATGAAAAGGATATTTGCATTGTGGTGCTTCGTTATTCTAATGGCAGACTTTCTGACAGTGAGCACTTTTTCTTTGATTCAGAAAAAATGGTTGAAAATATCCGTTGCAATTTTCTTATACAGTATTACGGAATGAATCGTGCAGTACCTCAAAAGATTCTTGTTGATGAAGATTTTGAAGATATTGACCTTGTAGCACAGCATCTTACTAATGTGAGGGGCAAGAAATGTGCAGTAACCGTGCCACAGAAGGGCGAGGGGCTTAAACTCGTCAATATGTGCCGTGAAAATGCTTTTGAAAAACTTGCGGGGCGTAAAGGAAAAAACAGCGGAGAAATCAAAGTTCTTGAGGAACTCCGTGAGCTTCTTGGATTAAACAAAACCCCCGTTTATATTGAGTCCTATGACATTTCCCATACGGGCGGTGAAGATAATGTGGCGGGTATGGTAGTTTTTAAAAATGGTAAGCCATTAAAAAGAGCATACCGCACATTTAATATAAAGTCTTTTATCGGTCAAGACGATTACGGCTCAATGCGTGAGGTACTTTCACGCCGTTTTAATGAGTATCTTCTTCATAAAGATGAAAATGCAGAAGAAGGTTTTGGAAAAATGCCCGATTTAATTCTGCTTGACGGCGGTAAGGGGCAGGTTAACGCAGTTAAAGAAGTTCTTGATGAAATGGGAATTGATGTTGCACTTTTCGGTATGGTTAAAGACTCAAAACATAAAACCCGTGCAATAACAGGTGACGGCGGTGAAATCGCAATCAACGCAACGAGAAGTGTATTCACACTTGTGTCAGAAATTCAAGAAGAAGTGCATCGTTTCTCTGTGGGATTTCATCACAAAAAACACACTAAACGAGGACTTGAGTTATCTTTGACAAAAATTGACGGCATTGGCGAGAAAAAAGCGAAAGAACTTCTCAAAATATTTAAAACAGTTAAAAATATTAAATCTGCATCTGTTGAAGATTTGGAAAAAGTCAAAGGCATTAACAGACAACTTGCAGAAAAAATTTATGAATTTTATAATGATGAGGAATAATATGATTGATACAATTATTTTTGATTTGGACGGTACTTTGTTGAATACACTTGAAGATTTGCGTGACAGTGTGAATTTTGCACTTTCAAGGCAGAACTTTCCACTTCGCTCATTACCGGAAATCCGTTCATTTGTTGGTAATGGAATACGTATTTTAATGGAACGTTCAGTTCCCAAGAACACAGATGAAGAAACTTTTGAAATCTGTTTCAATGATTTTTGTGCTTATTATAAAGCCCATATGGAAGATAAAACAGCCCCCTATAGCGGTATAAATGAAATGCTTGGTAATATAAAAAAAGAGGGTTTTAAAACTGCAATTGTAACCAATAAAGCAGATTTTGCAGCACAGGATTTATGTAAAAGAATGTTTGGCGATACTATAGATTTAGTCGTGGGCAGCAGTGATGACCGTCCCAATAAACCCGCACCCGACGGAGTTTTTTATGCACTAGAAAAACTTGGTAGTATTTGTGAAAATGCAATTTTCGTAGGTGATGCAGATACTGATATTCTTACGGCAAATAATGCGGGACTTGCATCGATTGGTGTTCTTTGGGGATTTCGTGACCGTGAAATTATTGAAAAAGAGGGTGCAAAATACATTGTAGAAAGTGTAAAAGACCTTGAAAATCTTCTTATTTCTCTAAAAAATGGTTAATTAGTGTTAAAAAAACATAAAAAATTTGACAAATAGATATAAAAATGCGATAATAATGTGTATTGATATAAGGTAGTGAATATATGAGAGTAATAACAGGCGAGGCAAGAGGCAGAAAACTCGTTACCCTTGAGGGTGATGACGTTAGACCTACAACCGACAGAGTAAAAGAAAGTATTTTTAATATTATTCAGTTTGATGTTGAGGGTGCTTATGTGCTCGATTTATTCGCAGGCTCAGGGCAGTTAGGTATTGAGGCATTGAGCCGTGGTGCAAAACATTGTACCTTTGTTGACGCTTCTGCAAAATCAATTGATGTTGTAAAACAAAACCTTAAAACTGTTGGCTTCGAAAAAAGAGCAAGTGTATTTTGTGGCGACGGTAAAATGTATATTAACCTTAGCCGTGATAAGTTTGATATTGCACTTTTAGACCCGCCGTATAATAAACAGATTATCGACAGTGTTTTACCCTTTGTAGCAGAAAAAATGACAGAAAACGGTGTGATTCTCTGTGAAAGTGAATTAAGAGAAATTTTACCTGATGAAGCAGGTGAATTCTCTAAATACCGTGAATATAAATATGGTAAAATTAAAATCACCGCATACAGAAAGAATAAGTGATAAAATGAAAACTGTAATTTGTCCGGGTAGCTTTGACCCTGTAACAAATGGTCATCTTGACATTATCGGCAGAAGTGCAGTGCTCTTTGATAAAGTGATTGTTGTGGTAATGAAAAATCCCGCAAAAACAAATTTCTGCTTTACTCCCGAAGAACGTGCCGAGCTTATCCGCCGTTGTACAGGTCATTTACCCAATGTTGAAGTTGATATTTACGAAGGACTTCTTGCGGAATATGCAAAACAAAAAGAAGCCGTTGCCGTTGTAAAAGGTCTTCGTGCTGTGTCTGACTTTGAATATGAATTCCAGCAGGCGCAGATGAATAAAAAATTAAACAGTGAGCTTGAAACAGTGTTCATTAACACAAGGGTTGAAAATCTTTATTTAAGCTCAAGTGCAGTTAAGCAAATTTGCGAATTAGGTGGGGATATAAGTGATTTTGTTCCTGAAATAATTCGTGATGATATAGTTAAAAGAATTAAAAGAGGTGTAAGCAAATGACAATAGAAAACTTACTCGAAGAAATTGAAAACATACTTGATGAAGGAAAATCTGTTCCTTTTACATCAAACCTTTTGGTTGATGCACAGGCTATCAAAACAGCTATTGAAGACATTAGACTCAATATGCCCGATGAGCTTATGCAGGCAAGAAAGATTGCAGCAGAAAGAAAAGAAATTCTTGCAGGTGCTCAAGATAATGCTGATAAGATTATCGAAAAAGCACATTTAAGAGCAAAAGAAATCATTTCTGAAGATGAAATCACACGTGGTGCAGAGGCTCAGGCGGCTGAAATTCTTCAGCAGGCAAGACAGAATGCAACAGAAATTGTTGAACAGGCAAGACAGAGTGCAACAGAGCTTACCGAACAGGCAAGAAACTGGGCTAAAGAAATGCGTACAAGCGCAAGTGAATATGTTGAGAGCATAGTTGCAGTTGCAGACGAAACTCTTACAAATTCAGTTAATGAAATCCGTCGTGCACGTCAGCATCTTCGTGCGGCATCTCAGTCAAAACGTGTTGACGAATAATTAAAATATGGTCTGTTTTTTCTGTAACTGCCATAAAAATCATTGGAGTACTTTTGTACATTATTCGATTTTTAGTTGTAACAGAAAAATATACTCATATTTATAAAAACTTTAATATTATAATTTAACACCTCGCCGCATATTTATTTATATAAATTGTGTTCGAGGTGTTTCTATGTTTGTGTATTCAGTCAAACCCAGACAAATAAAACTGACATTTCTTATTATTTTTATTGTAATGACCGTATTGTCACTTTTAATTTTATCCCAAGACAGTCAACAAACGGGTAAGGGGAGTGAAATAAATATTAAAGCCTCTGACCATAGTGAACGAATGGCTTTTATTTCGCAATACGGTTGGCAGGTTGACGAAGAACCTGCAGAGGTTATGGAAATTATAATACCCGAAACATTTGATGAAACTTATACCGCATATAATGAAATTCAGAAAAACCAAGGCTTTGATTTATCGCTGTTTGCGGGGAATCGTCTTAAGCGGTGGTCATATATTGTGAAAAATTATGAGGGATATGAAAATAAAGATTGTATTCGCATTAATCTTCTTGTACGTGACGGTATTGTTGTGGGCGGTGACGTGTGTTCAGTTGAAATTGACGGGTTTATGCATGGGTTTGAAATGGCAACTTCCGGTTAATCAGGTGAAAAAATGGAAAGACTTGATAAAATTCTGGCATCACAGGGTACGTTGTCCAGAAAAGATGTTAAAGAAATCATAAAAAAAGGCAGAGTAACAGTGAACGGCAATATCGTTAAAGATAGTGCCGTTAAAATTGATGCCGAAAAGGACAAGGTGTGCATTGACGGTGAACACCTTATCTTGAAAAAGCATATTTACATTATGCTCAATAAACCCCAAGGTGTTGTATCTGCAAGTGAGAGTGACAGTGACCAAACTGTTGTTGATTTAGTCCCCGAAGAACTTTTCAGAAAGGGACTTTTTCCGGCGGGAAGACTTGATAAAGATACTACGGGTTTTGTACTAATTACCGATGATGGTGATTTTGCCCATAGAATTCTTTCACCTAAAAATCATATTTTTAAAACATACTTAGCACGGCTTGAACATTCGCTTACAAAGAGTGACATTGAACTTATTGAAAGTGGCATCATCCTCGCTGACGGCACAGTGCTCAAAGAGGCAAAAATTGAAATTATTGAAGATTGCGAGCATCCGATTGTGCAAATTATGATTTGTGAGGGTAAATATCATCAGGTAAAAAGAATGTTTGCTGCGGCGGGTAATAAGGTAGTTGAATTACATCGTAAAAAAATGGGGAATTTGTCACTTGATGACAAGTTAAAGCCCGGAGAATGTCGTGAAATTACCCTTGAAGAACTCGTTTTGATAGAAAAACGATAAATTATTCGTCATTTTTAACAATGGTTTTTGGGGCTTAAAATCTTCTTAAAATGCGTGGAATGACCAAAAAAAACTCAAATTTTTGTGAAAAATGTTTGAAAAAATTAAAAAAAATCAATATTTTACTTGCAAAAATAGGTTTTATTGTGTAAAATACATAGTATCATAATTGTGAAATTGCATAATTCCTATTTTGGAATTATCTTTTCTGGAGGTAGAGGTTATGTCCAACAGATTGTTTCAGGGAATAGTTCACCAAATGGTTGAGGTTATTGACAGAACATTTGGTGTAATAGATGAAACCGGTACTGTAATTTCATGTAGTGAACTTGGTCGAATTGGTGAAATTCAGACTCACGATGTATTTGATATTTTTTCTTCTTCTGAAGAATTTGTAGCTGAGGGGTGCACCTATAAATCTTTTGGTGGTCATATGCATCCTGAATATGCAATCTTTGTTGAGGGTGATGATGAGGTTGCTTCAAGATATGTTGCAGTTCTCGCTGTTTCTCTTGCAACAATAAAACAGTATTATGATGAGAAATATGACCGTGGTAATTTCATCAAGAACGTAATTCTTGACAATATTCTTCCAGGTGATATTTACATAAAAGCACGTGAACTTCATTTCAACAGTGATGTGTCACGAGTAGTTCTTCTTATTAGAATTACAGAGAAAAATGACGTTTCTGTTTTCGATGTTATTCAGGACTTGTTCCCCGATAAGACAAAAGACTTCGTTATCAATATAAACGAAACTGATATTGTACTTGTTAAAGAGGTTAAGAACAATATTGAATCTAAAGACCTTGAAAAACTTGCACGTTCAATTGCTGACTCATTGGGAACAGAATATTATACTCATGTTCTTGTTGGTATTGGTACAACAATTGATACCATTAAAGATTTGGCACGTTCATTTAGAGAAGCACAGATTTCTCTTGAAGTTGGCAAGGTTTTCGATACTGAAAAAACAATCGTAAGCTATGAAAATCTTGGTATTGCAAGACTTATCTATCAGCTTCCTACAACACTTTGCGAAATGTTCCTTCGTGAAATCTTTAAACGTGGCTCAATTGAAAGTCTTGACCACGAAACTCTTTTCACAATTCAGAAATTCTTTGAGAACAACCTTAACGTTTCTGAAACTTCAAGAAGACTTTTTGTTCATAGAAACACATTGGTTTATCGTCTTGAAAAAATCAAGAAGCTTACAGGACTTGACCTTCGTGAATTTGATGATGCAATCGTATTTAAAGTAGCTTTAATGGTTAAAAAGTACCTTGCAGCAAACCCAATAAAATATTAAAAATGGTTAATAAACATACCTGCTATTTAAATGGCAGGTATATTTTTATGTATAATACTTAATTATTGGTATTTTATGACCTATTATAATTTGCAATCGTTGTGAAATTTGCACAATACAATGCAATTTAATTGTTCAAAGTGACGATAAATGTTAACTTTCTTTTAAAAACGGGACAAACACAATATTTTGTGGTATAATGTGTACAACTGTAATTATGATGTATAATTATGGGTGAAAACATAACAAATCAATTAGAAATACATAAAGGATAAGGTGCATATTGTGATTGAATTCAAAAATGTTTCAAAAACATATGAAAATGGTACTCATGCCCTTAACAATGTGTCAATAAAAATAAATGACGGCGAGTTCGTATTTATTGTTGGCTCATCGGGTGCGGGTAAAAGTACATTTCTTAAAATAATTATGCGTGAGCAGGTGCCTGACAGTGGCTCTGTTGTAGTTAATAATTTTAATCTTAATAAATTAAAGAAGAAAGAAATTCCAAAATTCCGCAGAACAATGGGAATTGTTTTTCAGGATTTCCGTCTTATTCCCAATATGACAGTTTTTGATAATGTAGCATTTGCAATGCGTGTTATCGGAGCAAAAGAAAAGGATATAAGAAAAAGAGTGCCATATGTATTAAGCCTTGTGGGGCTTACATCAAAGGCAAGACAGTTGCCCACTCAGCTTTCGGGCGGTGAACAGCAGAGAGTTGCTCTTGCACGTGCACTCGTAAATAATGCGGGAATCATTATTGCCGACGAGCCCACGGGTAATATTGACCCCGAAATGTCATATGAAATTGTTGATTTGCTCAACCATATCAATGCGGGTGGTACAACTGTTGTAATGGTAACTCATGAGCATGAACTTGTGCGTCGTTTTAATCATCGTGTAATCACAATCAATAAGGGTGAAGTGATTTCTGATACCGCTGAAAAGCACCGTGCAGAAATTCAGACTCAGCAGGAAGAAACTCCCGAAGTAAAGCCTGAAACAAAAGAAGAAATGATTGAAGCAGCTGAACACGAGATTGAGGTAAAGGTTGAACAACTTCGTGAAGAGGTTAAATCTGCAGAGGTTATTGAAAAGAAGAATAATTCTTACTATGACCAGCCGAACAGCGACTCGGACCTTGAAGATTTTATGAGAACATATGGTATCAATAAAGACGATATTGATTATTCGGCATATCTTGACGATATAACAGATAGTGACGGGGGTGACGAGTAATGAAAGGTGCAAGTTTAAAGTATCTTACAAAAGAAGGCATCCGTAATGTCTGGGTTAACAGATTGATGTCATTGGCGTCAGTTTCAGTTTTAATGGCTTGTCTTGTAATTATTGGTCTTGGTACAATGATATTCTTTAATATCAACGCATTACTCGATACTGTTGAACGTCAGAATGTTGTAATGGTTTATGTTGAAGATGGTGCTACCGATGAGCAACTTGAAACCTTGAGAACAAACCTTGAAAATACTGAAAATATTTCAAGTGTTACTTTCGTTTCAAAAGAAGAGGCATTTGAGGCTCAACTTGAGGATATGGGTGAGGATGCGGCACTTCTTGAAGGGCTTGACGAAAATCCGCTACCTGACGCATATAAGGTAGTAGTTGCCGACCTTGAACAATTCGGACCTACGGTTGAAAAACTTAAAGAACTTGAATTTGTTGACGTTGTACGTGAAAACAGTGATATTGCAGACAAGTTGATTGATATAAGACAAGCGGTTACCATTGTAATTGTTGGTATGGTTTCACTTTTGTTCCTTGTATCATTGTTCATCATATCGAACACAATCCGCATAACAATGTTCTCACGTAAACTTGAAATCAGCATTATGAAAGCCGTTGGTGCTACAAACTGGTTTATTCGTTGGCCATTTATGATTGAGGGTATGCTTTTAGGTGTAATTTCGGGAATTGTATCTTTCGGTGTCCTTGCAGGACTCTATCAAGGTATGGTTTATGTATTCAACGACCTTCTTGCAATCTTTAAACCGGTTGCATTTGGCTCATACGCAGGCTATATCTTACTTATATTCCTTGGAATCGGTATTTTCACAGGCTCTGTGGGTAGCTTGATTTCAATGGGCAAATATCTTAAAGAACAGGGGAGTGTTGTAAGTGAAGATTAGTATGAAAATTCTTTCAGTCATCTTTGCAATGGTTTTACTTTTCACAGCAATTCCATTTTCAGCATCCGCTCGTTCAATAGCGGATATTGATGCAGAAATTGCAGACAGAAACGAAAAAATCGAAGCGAATAAAGATAAAATTGAAAAAACCGAAGACCAAATTGCACTTTTGCAAGAGCAGAATCGTGCATATGACGAAAAAATAGAAGTTCTTGAAGAGCAGATTGCACCACTCCGCAAAAAAATCAATGAGCTTAATGAACAAATTAAAACTCTTGAAACCGAAATTGATGAACTCAACACACGAATTGGTGAAATCAATGTTGAGGTTGAAGACCAGAATAAGCAAATTGATGAAACATATGAAGTTCTAAAAAAACGATTGAGAGCTACATATATGGCGGGTGAAACCTCTGAACTTGAGATATTCCTCAATGCAACTGATTTTCAAGATTTCCTTACAAGAACAGAACTTGTTCGTCAGATTTCAAAGCACGATACAAATATTGTAAAAAATCTTGAAGAACAGATTGGCGAGCTTAATTCTTTGCTTCAAGAGCTTACCGAAAAGAGTACAAAGCTTGATGAAAACCGAGTTCAACTTGATTCTGACCGTAAGGTTGTTCAGCAAGAAAAAGCAGTTTTTGATGCACAAAAAGCGGAGCTTGAGAGTGTAGTTAACAAGAATCAGGCAAATATCAAGAAACAAAATCAGCTTATCAGTTCTCTTGAGGCAAATTCAGCCCTTCAAGAAAAACTCATTAAGCAGGCGCAAAAAGAGAAAGAAGAAGAGTCAAAGAATATTGACAAAGAGGTTTCAAACTCAGGTTCAGTGGGCGACGGTACTGTGAGTGGCGGTACAACAAACCACGGCTTTAAGCTTTCTTCTAAAAACATAATCAGTCCTATTCAAGAAAGTGGTGCTCATTATTCACGTGACTTTGCAACACATAGTGCACAGGGTACGGCATCAGTTGACATTGTTTCATATAAAAACCGTGTTATTAACGGTAAAACTTATTGGACAACTAAAGGTGCAAAGGTTTATGCGGTTGCATCGGGTACTGTAACTAAATCAACATATAAGAGCAATACCTACGGTCATTATGTAAATATTGACCACGGTAACGGTTTAAGTTCACTTTATGCTCATATGGATGTACGTTATGTAAGTGTTGGCGACACCGTTACACAGGGTCAGGTAATTGGTCTTGTAGGTAATACCGGCAACTGTTGGCCACGCCCGTCAGCATCAAACCCTGCGGCTGGCTCACACCTTCACTTTGAAATGCGTCTTAACGGTAATCGTGTGAATCCCGAGAACTATTTACCATCACCGTTAACCTGATTTTAGTATTATAGAAAAGGATGATGTCCTTTGAATAAAAAAATATCATTAGGTCTTGCAATCGCTTTGATTTTTCTTTCAGTAGCATTGGCAATTACTGTTACAATGTTGGTGTCACTTAATATTTATAACGGAATTATCAAAGATGTTGCTGACCGTTCAACACTCTATTCAACTGTTTCAGAAATTGATGACCTTGTCCGTGAGAATTATTACGGTGAACTCAATGAAAATCTTCTTAACGCAATGATGTCCGATGGGTACGTTGAGGGCATTGGTGACCGTTACAGCTATTATATGACGGCTGAGGAATACTCACAGTATAAGGAAGAAGATAAGGGTAATAAGGGCGGTATTGGTGTAATTGCTGTTTATGACAGTCAAAACAATAATATCTATATTTCTGAGGTTTCTGAAGATTCTCCTGCTCAAGTGCAAGGACTTGCAAAAGGCGACGTTATAACTGCGGTTGACTCTGTTGCAGTTACATCTTCAAACTATGAAACACTTATGGAAAGCCTTAATGGTGAAAAACTTACCAATGTGCAGGTTACATATGTGCGTGGTGAAGAAACAAAGACCGTTTCTGTTGCCCGTGGTTATTCTGCACAGACGGTTTATTATAGTGTGAATGAGAAAATAGGTTACATCAAAATAACTGCATTTTACAGCACAACTGTAGAACAGCTTGAAGAAGCATTGAAATATATGAGTAAAAATTCTGTTACTTCAATTATTTTTGATGTGAGAAATACAACCGATGGCCTTGTAAAAAATGCGGTGCAGTGTATTGACGTGATTGCACCTATTCCAACTGAAGGAACTGCTGCATTGGCAACTGCCGTTGATAAAAACGAGAATGTTATTGAAACATTTACTGCAGATTCCGACAGTTTCAGTTTCACAACATTGGTGCTTGTGAATTCCGGTACTTCGGGTGCGGCAGAGCTTTTCGCCTGCGACCTTCGAGATTTCGGTATTGCACAGTTGGTTGGCTCAAAAACTGCAGGTAACGGAACAATGCAAAAGGTGTTTGAATTAAGTGACGGCAGTGCAGTTGCATTGACAGTTGCTAAAATCATTCCCTATAAGAGCGAAAGCTATAACGGAGTGGGTATAGAACCCGAATATCCCGTTGAATTGTCAGCGGAACAAAATACAAGACTTCCAATGCTTTCTCAAGCAGACGACTTGCAATATCAAAAGGCATTTGAGCTTCTTAATAACTGATAAATAAAAATATTTCCTCCTGCATAAACTTGTGCAGGGGGAATTTTTTTGTTTTGTGTATTGAATATCCAACAAAGAGAAAGAAATTTAATTGAAAGATTGTTCGGTAAATTCCGTAAAAATGAATATGTGTTAAAAACAGTACCGGTGTTTAAGGGTGCACCGTTTTATGAATTAAGTGCAGTAGTCGGACAAAACGGTGTGGATTGGGATTATATAGTGAGAGCTGTGGGCAAATGTGCATTGCGTTTGGTACTTTCACCTGAAATAGAAATGCCACAAAATAAATATGTTGGAGCATTTAAAAGTAATATTCTGTATGAAATGATGATGCAGAATACTTTTAAAAATATACTTAAAATGCATGAAAAACCTGTAGATATGTGCGTTGTAGATAGAAAAGCAAAATATGGCGAGTTTGTATTAAAAATATCAAAGTATGCCTCGCAGATTACCGTTGTTACAATGAATAAGACAAATTATGTCTCCCTTTGTGATAAAATGCAGAAAATAAACGGGTTGTGCCCGTCAGTTGTTTCAGATATTGTGCAGACAAAGGTACTAATTGATGCGGATAATCCCATTATGAAAATCAATGGAGGAGAAGAAAATATTGAAATTTCTGGCGGTTATGATTTTTCTGTGCCCGAAATATATGAAAAACTTTTGCCTGAAGGTGTAAATAAATATGATTTTTATTCTGCATTATATGAACTTTGCGGAGTTTTTGTTATTAACCAATGCTCGTTTGATACGGTTATGGTGAACAATGAAAAAAGATGCGTTACAGATATTCATTTCTCTTGACATCAAGTAATTTATTTAATATAATATATTGCGTATGGGTATCGTCAAAATTACCCGAAATCCGAATATTTATTTTGATAAGGAGTTTTAAAAATGGCAGAAACATTACTCACATTAGAGGGTCTTAAAGCACTCCAGGAAGAACTCGAACAATTAAAGGTTGAAGGTCGTAAAGAAGCTGCAGAAAAAATCAAACTTGCTAAGAGCTTCGGTGACTTGTCAGAAAACAGTGAATATGACGAGGCTATGAATGACCAGGCTAAACTTGAAGCACGTATCAGCGAAATTGAGCATATTCTCAAAACTGCAAAAGTTCTTGATATTGAAGCACTTGGTAATGAAAATGTTCATATTGGTTCAACAGTTAAAATCGTTGACAAAAAGAAAAAGTCATTCACATACACAATCGTAGGTTTTGCTCAGGCAGACCCTGCAGTTGGCAAGATTTCTGATGAATGTCCTGTTGGTAAAGCACTTATCGGTCACAAGGTTGGCGATAAAGTAGCAATTGAAACACCTGCAGGTGTAATGGAATTTAAAATCACAGAAATTCTTAAATAATTACTTCTCTCAGAAAAAACTATAAAGAGGAGGATGTTTTAAAATGGCAGAAGAAATCAAAAGAAATTCACAGCCCGAGGTTGACTTGGGCGAACAACAGCGAATCCGTCAGGAAAAGCTCAAAGCATTACAAGAAGAGGGTAAGGACCCATTTGTAATCACTAAATATGACCAGACACATCACAGTGCTGATGTTAAAGAAAATTTTGAAGAATTAGAAGGCAAAACTGTAAGAGTTGCCGGCCGTATGATGTCAAAACGAGTTATGGGTAAGGCATCATTCTGCAATATTCAGGACCTTAAGGGCAACATTCAGTCATATGTTGCAAGAGATAGCATTGGTGAAGAAGAATATAAAGGCTTCAAAAAGCTTGATATTGGCGATATTATCGGTATTGAGGGAACTGTTTTCAAAACAAAAACAGGTGAAACCTCAATCCATGCAACTGAAGTAACTCTTCTTTCAAAGAGCTTACAGATTCTTCCCGAAAAATTCCATGGTCTTACAAACACTGATATGCGTTATCGTCAGCGTTATATCGACCTTATTATGAATCAAGAGTCAAAGCAGACTCTTATCAACCGTTCAAAGATTATAAGTGCAGTTCGTAAATATCTTGATGGTCAAGGCTTTATGGAGGTTGAAACACCAATGCTTGTATATAATGCAGGCGGTGCGGCAGCAAGACCATTTGAAACTCATTTCAATGCTCTTGATACTGACATTAAACTTCGTATTTCTCTTGAACTCTACTTAAAACGTCTTATCGTTGGCGGTATGGAAAGAGTTTACGAAATCGGCCGTGTTTTCCGTAATGAAGGTCTTGATACAAGACATAACCCCGAATTTACACTTATGGAACTTTATCAAGCATATACTGACTATCACGGTATGATGGATTTGACAGAAAATCTCTACCGTTATGTCGCACAGGAAGTTCTTGGCACAACAAAAATCGTATTCAATGGCATTGAAATGGATTTAGGTAAGCCCTTTGAGAGAATTACAATGCTTGATGCAGTTAATAAATATTCCGGTGTTGACTTTAACGAAATCAACTCAACTGAAGAAGCTCAGGCAGTCGCTAAAGAGCATCACGTTGAATTTGAAAAGCACCACAAGAAAGGTGATATTCTCAATCTCTTCTTTGAAGAATTTGTTGAAGAACATCTTGTTCAACCAACATTTGTTATGGACCATCCAATTGAGATTTCTCCACTTACAAAGAAAAAGCCTGAAGACCCCAACTATGTTGAGCGTTTTGAGTTCTTTATGAATGGCTGGGAAATGGCAAATGCCTATTCAGAGCTTAACGACCCAATCGACCAGAGAGAACGCTTTAAGGCTCAAGAAGAGCTTCTCGCTCTCGGTGACGAAGAGGCAAATACAACTGATGAGGATTTCCTTTATGCACTCGAACTCGGTATGCCACCAACGGGCGGTATCGGCTTCGGTATTGACCGTATGACAATGCTCTTAACAGACAGTCAGGCAATCCGTGATGTAATCCTTTTCCCCACAATGAAACCTTTGGACTGAGAAAAACCGCATAAATACTGTGTTTTTCGAGGTTTTGAACCGCTAAAATCATAAGCCATAAGCCAAACTTAAGCCAATGCATGTTTTTGTGCAAAAAATGACGGTTTTAAGTGGGCAAGGCAAGAGCAAAAGTTCCAAAAATCTTTAAGCCATTTACACTTGAAACCGAGTGTAAATGGCTTAATTTTTTTGGAGGCTATTCTATGAAAATTCGGCTATTTGGCTTTGCTATTTTAACGGCAATCAACATTTACGTTACCTATTTCTTGTGGGACACACTTTTGATCAGCATACTGCCTGTGTGCTTAATTCTGCTATCTGTTTTTTGTAGCGGCTTATTTTTAGTTAATGTAAAATCAAGGTTGCAACGAACCATTACATATTTCCTCGCAGTTTTGATTATGGTTATTGGTCTATACTTTGCAATTTACTATCGCCGTCCACTTGGTTTTCTTGCGGTATTTTCGTCAGCAACAGTAATAGTTAAGAACTTTATCTGTGGACCAAATTCCAAAGAAAGACTCTTGACTAAAATTATCGGCACGATATTGCTTCTGGCGATTGCTCTGACAATTGTATTTACGGGATTGACATTTTCGCACACAAACAAATCCCTTGCTAACGGTACTGGTGTTCTGTGGGATGCTGACCACGAAAAACAGTTTGATGAAATCTGCTCAGATGCCTTAACGGATGAAGAAAAAGCAAAAGTGGCCTACGCTTGGATTCTAAATAATATCACATACGATTATAACTGCAATCCGGTTTATCAGCATTCTGACATTGATAAAACTTTGCAGACGAAAAAAGGTATCTGTTATGATATTGCGAACCTCTTTACTGCCATCTGCCGCAGTCAAAATATCCCTTGCTATTCTGTAGATGGTTACCGCAAGGACGATTATCAATACAAACACACATGGAATCGAGTTTGTATAGATGGTACGTGGTACAATGTGGACATTACTGCTGATCTAACGAACTCTACACCTTACGGGTTTTATAAAATCAATTCTTATGACTCTTCCGAAGAAGAGTTTAACATTACAAGACTATACTAACGAAAAACACTCTGCTGTTACGGCAGAGTGTTTTCAACATTTTAAGGTTATTTATTCTTCAAAACAGATTTGGTAGTCTTAATTACTTCGGCAATAGATTTTAATTCTTCAGGAGAACAATCAGCAAGAATCTCATCAATCATCTTAATTGAAACATGCGAACTCTTAACTAAACTGCCGTATGCAATTTCGTCAAGAGTAACGCCAAGAGCGTTCGCAATATTAACAAGTGTCGGCAAGCTGAGCTTAGTTGCAGCACGTTCAATATGCGAAATGTTAGACGGTTCTACACCGGACTCTTCTGCGAGTTTGGCTTGTGTCCAACCTTTTGTTGTTCGAATTTCTTTTATACGATTACCAATTGAAATATAATCAATACCCATAGTATCCACCTCATAATTTACATTAATATTATTGTATATCCCATTCGGATATGTTAAAATAACGCATATATCCCAATAGGACACATAATAATATTTTTGGGGTTTTATTTTGCAAATTATGCGTGAGGTGAGCATATTGATTGAAAATACCTGTTGCTTCTTCGGTCACAGAACGATAAACGAAACCGAGGAACTAAAATCAAAAATTATTGAAATAATTGAAAAACTAATTGTGGACGAAAATGTTGATACCTTTCTTTTGGGGAGCAAGAGCTGCTTTAATAGCCTGTGTCTTGAAGTTGTGACAAAAATAAAAGAAAAGCACCCGCACATAAAACGAATCTATGTACGGGCGGAGTATCCATATATCAGTGAGCACTATAAAAATTATCTGCTTGAAAGCTACGAGGATACCTATTATCCTGAAAAGATACTGAACTCAGGCAGAGCCGCTTATGTCGAACGCAACTACGAAATGATAAACGAAAGTCAATACTGTATCGTTTACTATGATGAAGCAAATGCCCCATCCACCCGTAAAAGCGGCACCAAGATCGCTCTTGACTATGCCATTAGAAAACAAAAGCACATTATTGTATTACCAACAGAAATAACAAATCTGTAGAAATACGCAAAATTGTTCGATGTAATATTGACTTGCAAGTAAGGATATGCTATAATAAGAGCGTAAAAATGCGTAAATACGCAAAATTATTCGATGAGGTATGCGTTATGATTGAAAGAAAAAAGTATCTCGAAAAATTAATCAGCAAAAAGGAGAACGGTTTAGTTAAGGTTATTACCGGTATCAGAAGATGCGGTAAATCTTATTTGCTGTTCAATATATATAAGGACTATTTGAAGTCAATCGGAGTAGAAGACGAGTGTATTATCTGCCTTGCTCTTGATGATGACGAAAATATTCAGTACCGTAATCCTCTCGAGCTCGGCAAGCATATCCGCAGCTTGACTGCTGATGAGAGTAAAACTTATTATGTCTTCCTTGACGAGATTCAAAAGGTTGTTACCATTCAGAATCCGTACATTGAAGGTGTTGAGGATAAAATCGGTTTTGTCGATGTTGTGCTTGGCCTTATGAAGCACGACAATATTGACGTGTATGTTACCGGCAGTAACTCAAAAATGCTGTCCTCCGATATCCTCACCGAGTTCCGTGGACGCGGCGATGAAATTAGAGTAAATCCGCTTTCCTTTGCGGAGTTTTATAATGCCTTCGAGGGAGAAAAGCGCAATGCTTGGCAGGAGTATTACACCTATGGTGGTCTTCCCCTCGTAATGACTAAAAAGAGTCATGAAGAAAAAGCAAAGTACCTGCAATCGCTTTTTGATGCAATCTATATCAGCGACATTATGGATAGAAACAAGCTTGTGTACGAAAAAACGGTGCTTGACGATATTCTTAACATAGTTTCGTCTTCGGTTGGCTCCCTTACTAATGCTAATAAGATCACCAACACCTTTAAGAGTGCAAAGCAGATGAATATCGGTGCGCCTACCGTTAATAGATATCTTGATTATTTTATCGATGCATTCCTGCTTTACAAAGCCGAGCGCTACGATGTTAAAGGAAGAAAGTATATCGGCTCACCGCTTAAATACTACTTTAGTGATGTAGGACTTCGCAATGCGAGACTTAACTTCCGTCAGCAAGAAGAGAATCACATTATGGAAAACATTATTTATAACGAGCTTTGCGGCCGCGATTTCAGTGTGGATGTCGGCGTGGTCGAGTATTGCTATAAAGATGCAGAAAAGAAGAGCAAACGTACCCAGCTTGAAATCGACTTTGTTGCGAATAAGGGGAGTAAAAAGTATTATATCCAGTCAGCTTTGACCGTCGCAGACGAAGAAAAGCGCGAGCAAGAGATCCGTTCCCTGAAGCGTGTCGGCGATTCCTTTAAGAAGATTGTAGTAGTTAAAGATAACATCATCCCCTGGCACGATGACGACGGCATCCTCTACATCGGCATCGAACAATTTTTGCTCGATGAGAATGCATTGGATATGTAATTTATGATGTTTTAAAGGTGATAAAAAATGGGAACCAAATCCAGGCCAAAAGATATGACCGAAATTGAAAGTATTCTCGAAAAAAATAACGAAATTAACTATTATGATAGATGGCATCCGACTTCGGTTGGTTGCTTTGAAAAAGAATTGTCTCGAGGTGCTTTTAGAGGGTTAGGAAAAGAAGTGCGAAAGAATATAGCATATTCACTACAATATTTACAATTTCTTCAAATCGAAATTGAGGAGTTACATCTTCATAATATTGTTGATACTTTGGTAAAAAAATCGTATATTGTTACAGCAATGGGGATTATAGAAGCAATACTCTTGCATTTAGTAAAAAGCAATGGATGTCAAAAGAAGGAAACTTGGAGTCAAGAAACTCCCATTCACACGAATGTTTTCAAAGAAGACGGTGTCAACAAGAAGTATATTATTACACAAAGTATCGAGTTGGCAAAACCGATTGAAGCTGAAATGGATTTTGAATTTCTAATCAACAAAGTTCAAGAGAAAAAACTTTTAAATTTGAACCATCAAGCATTTCCGTTATTAAAAGGTTTAAAGCGAATAAGAAATAAAGTGCATTTACAAATTGTACGCTACGACAATGATACTGATTATATGTCAATCTCCATCTACGATTATTGGTTAATGAGAACATTACTCTATTTGATTTTAAGAAATAGTGTTTTTGATCCAGTCTCTTTGAGAACAACTTGCCTTTCGTTTATTAGACCAGAGGATGAACAAATAGAACGACTAAAAGAACACCTCAAAAAGAAGAAAGAAGAAAAAGAAAATCAAAAAGACACCTAATATAGTACTACATATTCGCGAAATATTTTTTCGAATGTTAAAGTCCGTTTTATAGGACACCACCTTTGCTATGCTATAGTAGCAGGATTATAAAGGAGCACTTGAAATGAGTTTGAGTTCACATATAAATGAAAAAGCCAATTTGATATGGGCAATTGCCGATAAGTTGACTGGCGTATATAAACCTCACGAATACGGTGAGGTTATACTGCCTCTGACGGTTATTCGTCGTTTTGATTGCATTCTCTCTGATACTAAGGATGCCGTACTTGAAAAATATGAGCAGGTCAAAGATTTGCCTATGCGTGATATTCTACTTCGTAATGTATCTGGATATCAGTTTTACAATACAAGCAAATATACCTTCGAGCGTTTACTGGATGATCCCGATAATATTGAGGCAAATTTCCGTGACTATCTTAATGGCTTTTCGCCAAACGTTACTGAAATCATCGAGAAGTTCAAGTTTGACGGGCATATCACCACAATGGCACAGAAGAACATCCTATACATTGTCTTAAAGGAATTTACTTCTGTTAAAGCGAACTTGCACCCAGACCATATTTCGAACCTTGAAATGGGATACATATTCGAGGAAATTATACGCAGATTCTCCGAAGCCCATAATGAAGATGCAGGACAACACTACACACCTCGTGAAGTAATCGAGTTGATGGTAAATATTCTGTTCTACGATGACAGCAACTTCCTTGCAGGAAATAATGTTGCCAAAACCATCTATGACCCTGCATGTGGTACGGGCGGCATGCTTTCCGTAGCGGAAAATTATTTGCACAGCCTGAATAGCAGTGCGGAACTTCTTGCTTTCGGGCAAGAGATCAACGACCAAACCTTCGCAATCTGTAAAGCTGATATGCTTATCAAAGGCAATGATGCTACACAGATTCGCAGTGGCAATACCTTGTCTGACGATCAGTTTGGCGGTCAGACCTTTGACTATATTCTCTCCAATCCGCCCTTTGGTCGTGAATGGAAGAACGAAAAGGTTGCAGTAGAGAAAGAAGCGAAGCTTGGTTTTGCCGGACGTTTTGGTGCCGGTCTTCCTGCCGTTGGTGACGGACAGATGCTTTTCCTTGAAACCGCCATCGCAAAAATGAAGCCGACTGGCAGCCGTGTAGCCATCATTCACAATGGTTCTCCCTTGTTTACGGGTGATGCAGGTAGTGGCCCATCTGAAATCCGTAGATATATTCTTGAAAATGATCTGCTGGAAGCCATCATAGCTTTGCCCAACGATATTTTCTATAACACAGGTATTGCTACATACATTTGGGTTCTTTCCAACAAAAAAGCAGAATACCGCAAAGGCAAGGTACAGCTTATTAATGCCAACGGCTTGTTCGAGAAGCGCCGCAAGGCTCTCGGTAACAAGCGGAATGATATTTCTGCAGAACAGATTACGGAAATAACAAGAATCTACGGCGATTTCCAAGAGAGCGAAATCAGTAAAATATTTAACAACGAGGAGTTCGGCTATTCCAAAATCGTTGTAGAGCGTCCTCTCAAGGATGAAAATGGAAATCCCATTCTAAAGAAAGGCAAACCACAGCCAGATTCTGCACTGCGTGATACCGAAAATGTACCGCTGACGGAAGATATTGAGGAATACTTTTCCCGTGAGGTACTGCCTTTCGCTCCCGATGCGTGGATTGATGAGAGCAAAACCAAAGTGGGATATGAGATCCCCTTTACAAGATATTTTTATAAGTACGAAGCACCTAAGCCTTCTGCACAAATTATGGCAGAGATCTTAGAACTGGAAAAAGAACTTGATGGAAGTTTAGGAGAAATTTTTAGTGGCAGAAATTCGTTTTAAGAACTTACCGAAACTATTAAGCAATTTAGAAAAGAATGAATGGATTATAGATGTTTTCGATTTTGTATATAAAACTGTTCACTATACGGTTATTTTAAAGTTGTATACAAAAGAAAATGACAAGCCCGAAGAACATGCTGTGGCTTCGTTAGAATTCTTTTATGAAAATGATTTGAACCATTCTATCAAAGCATACATTGATTTTTACGAAGTCCATTTTTTCAGCCAAAAAGAGTTTTGCGAGTTCTTTGATGTAAAGCGAACAGATGCAAATCGAGATTTGTTTCTTGATTTTTCTAATGCTTTTGCACCATTTATTCCAGAGAAAAGAAACATACGGCCTACCCCAGTGCAAAAGGACATTATGAAACGTCGATGCGAAGACAAAAGCCCTAACGCAATTTATTGTTACGATGTCCGTCGAAATGGCAAGAAAGAAAACGGAGAACAAAAATATCGTACAATAGAAAACAGCAACAAGGCATATCTGGCCTGTCCTATCGCTTACGAGAAGATCAAGGATGATAAAACTTTTAGCTTCTATTTTTCAGAGGATCCTTCTGATAAAAGAGACGACGCTGAACTTCTGAAAATTTATAAAAGTAGGAATCTATAAAACCATTTATAATGAAAGGATAATTGATGTATAAACTCTATAGCATAATAGCAACCGTTAGCGTGCTCATTCGTCAATTTGCACTTCCAAATCCATTTGAACCACTCGGAGAAACGTTCACATTATCTATTAAAGATGTGAGCATCCCGCTTACCCCCGAACTAGCAAATTGGATTGCAGAACCGCTTTTGCATATTGTTACGTTTGCTATTGTAGGCATTTATTATAAAAAAGGAAAACATGAGCCTGTTTTTGGAAGTTTTCTTTACTTGTTGTTTTATGCTATTCATGTGGGTTTAATCCATATGGTTAGTTGCTTTGGTTTCGCCTGGGCTGCGATAATTATAATTATATTTCTTTATGTCTCAGCACATATTACAGCGAATGTGTTAAGAAATAAGTTGGAGTGTTGAATTAGGTGAAAAACATGAGATGTGAGTTAAAAAGCGAAAACTACATAGTTGCTTTTGTAGACATATTGGGAGCTTCGAAAAAAATTAAAAACGATCCTGACAAATCCCTTAATGTTGTACATGATGTTTACGAATATGTATTGCATTATTTGAAGGCTTTTTGTGATGATGTAGATTTAATCGAAGCCAAACCCATTTTTCGTGTTTTTTCAGACAACATTATTATTGCTGTACCTGTTGAACCGCACGGCATTAACGCTGCATTTTTATCTGCAGCTATACATACCGCACTTGTACAGAATCATTTTTTGGTATCGAAATACCTCACACGCGGTGGAATGTCAATGGGTGGCTTTTTCTCTGACGAGATTATGGTGTGGGGACAGGCTTTGGTTTCCGCATATGAAATAGAGAATTCAATTTCAATTTATCCGAGAGTGGTAGTACATCCCGATTTGATTAAGGAAATAGATATTACTGATTCAAGTATATGTAAATATCTAAAAAAAGATAATGATGGTTTGTACTTTATAGATTATTTGTTTGAGTTCCTTCCTTACGGAGAAGAAGGCGATACGCTGTTATCTCATTATTTCAACGATTGTAAAGCTATGAGGGTAGAAGAAAGCGAAAATATTAAAAGCATCCAGAAAATCAGTTGGTTTGAAAAGTATACCACAACAAAACTCAAATCATACTCAGACCCTGTTGAGGACGGTGATGTAGATGTGTAAAATGAAAGACAGCGGAATTGAATGGATCGGGCAGATTCCGGAAGATAGATGTTTGATTAGAAATAAATATGCTCTAATGTACGTCAAAGGGAAAATTCCTACAGAAACAAATACTGAAAAGCGGGGAGTTCCATATGTTGGGGCGCCAGATTTGGATGTTTTATCAGGTGATTCAAACTATGCTTTATATACTACAGATATAAATGTCCCTACTTGTGATTTTGACGACATACTCGTACTTTGGGATGGAGCGCGTGCAGGATTGATTGGGAAGAACCACAACGGTGTGATATCTTCTACTATTGTAAAAATTACACCGGACAACTCTATTAATAGGCACTTTTTATTCTGGTATTTGAAGGGGTTTGAAAAATACCTTTACGAATGTGTGAGCGGAACAACAATTCCGCATATGAATCAAAAGTATATTGAAGATATTTATATGCTCGATTGGTCTCTCGATGAGCAAATGCAAATAGCTAATTTTTTGGACGAGAAATGCGGTAAAATTGACCGATACATAGCAAGGCAACAACAGGCCATCGAGAAGTTGAAAGCATATAAGCAATCGGTTATCACCGAGGCGGTCACTAAAGGTCTCAATCCCGACGCATCTATGAAAGATAGTGGCATTACATATGTTGGTGAGATTCCCTCTCATTGGAGCGTAATTAGATTTAAATATATCACCGATGCTATCGGTGATGGCTTGCATGGAACGCCGGAATATGATTCAGATGGAGCGTATTATTTCTTAAATGGCAATAACATAGGAAATGAAAATTTAGTTTTCAAGGATAATACAGATCGTTTAAGTGAATCGGAATACAAAAAGTATAAGCCTGTAAACATCAATGAAAACACCATATTGATCACCTTAAACGGAGCAACATACGGTAAAACTTCATTCTACAATAACGAAAGAGTTCTTCTTGGTAAAAGTGCGGGGTACATAACCCTTAAAGAAGGCGAGAATAAATATTTCGTCCGCTTATATTTGCAAAGTCATATTGCAAGATTGGTTATGGAATTAAGCCTTTGCGGTTCAACCATTGCAAATCTTTCCCTAAAAACATTAAATGAGTTTGTTATGCCGTATCCTCCCTGTAACGAGCAAGAACAAATTGTTGAATATCTTAATGCGCAATGCTTTGAAATTGATAGTGCAATAGACAAAAAACAATCATTGATCGCTAAGCTTACAGAATATAAAAAGAGCCTCATTTATGAGGCTGTAACAGGAAAATTGGAGGTGTAAATCAATGGATATTCCAATTAAATTATTATCGGATGAAAAAGGATATTTAGATAGAGAATGTCCAAATGAGAATTGTTTATACACCTTTAAAGTCAATATGCAAGATTGGTCTGATAAAGTTTCTGATGATGAAGTCCATTGCCCTATGTGTGGTCATATTGATACTTCTAATAAATGGTGGACGCAGGCACAATTAGATGCCGCAAGAGAAATTGCAATCAATTATGCAATGAATATGATTCACGATAAACTTGACGATGCTTTCGGTAGTTTAGCCAAATCCACTCGAAGAAACAAATACGTAAAAATAACATATAAACCGGGCAAAAGAATTGGATTTACCAATAACCCAATCGGCCAAAGCGAAGAATGGGAAACAGATATTACTTGCGAAAGTTGTGGTACAAGATATAGCGTAATCGGATCAGCGTACTTTTGCCCCTGCTGTGGCTATAACTCCGCTATTTCAGTATTTGATGAATCGTTGGACAGCATAGAAAAAATGCTCGACTCATTAGAAGAGATGAATGAACTTCTAACAAAATCCTACGGTAGAGATAAAGCAGAAACTATGTGCCGAGGATTACTTGAGAGTTCACTTGGCGATATTGTATCTGCATTTCAAAAATTTGCAGAATGTGTTTTCAAAACGAAGTCAAGTGTATCGGTCAAAGTAAATGATTTTCAAATTGTTGAGAAAGGTAGTAAATTATTTGCTGATGCTATAGGCAAAGGGTACGATGAATGGCTCTCAAGCAAAGAATTGCAACAGATGAATTTATTGTTTCAGAAACGCCATATTTTGGAACACAACGGCGGTATTGTAGACGAGCGATATCTTAAGCAGTCCGGCGATACATCTTACGTGTTAGGGCAGCATCTTGTTGTTCGCAAGGAAGATGCCTTGGATTTATTAAACATTATCAAAAAACTATCGACGGGATTAAAAACAATTTAAAGAATAAAGGAAAGGATTTTGACGTTGGATTTATCTTTATTTTCTACAATTGCATCGGCTTTTGCAAGCTTTGTTGCTATAATCGGTGGATTGATTGCAAGCAAGTTGATCACAATAAACGGTGAGCGTGAGTCTGTTGAAACTCACATATTGGAGCTTGACGAGCTAATTGAAATAAAATCCAGAGAAGAAGCATCAATCGGTCAACAACTTGATGAAGATGATGCTTTAGACTACATAACGGATCATATCGATGATATTGCTGATAAAACTTCTCTTGCAGATGTTTACGAAACAGATAAACCGCAGCGATTAGAATTCGAAACATTGGAAGAGTATTGGAATATTGCAATAGGGCTTTATGAAAAATTCCAAAAGGCAAACATCGATGGCTGTGAAGTCAACGATGATGATATTCCGATAGAACTTGCTACAGAATTTGCCGAAGACGATTTTATGTATAGCTTGTGCGAAAAGTTTGCCAAATTTGAAAGTGGTGCAGCTTGGATTTTAACTAAAAGTTTATCGGTGACAGCGGCTCACACTGACTGGTACAACGGCAAAAGAAAAGAACAAAACGCTATATTAAGAGAACTTGATGTATTAAAACTACAAAAAGAGCAAGCGGTAAGACAAAAGAACGCATTGGTAAAGCCACCACATATGAAATTAGGATTAATCATATTTGCCGGAATAATTGTGCTTTGCATTTTTATGCCCTTATTATTTATGAAACTTATACCCCATTATCCTAACATACAAAACTGTGCCGAAACGACGTGTCTCATCTTTGCGATCATTGGATTATTATCAACAATATTCTATATGGGCCGATTATTGCGGTGGAAACACAATAAAACAGATAAAAAGTAAAGGGTTTAGTCCCCGAAAAAAGAGGTGAAACATAACATATGGCGGATGAAATTATTATTAACAACATAGCAGAATATGTACAGCTGATATGTGAAAAGAATTCTGTCTTTGAAAAAAATGCTTTTTGGAGTGATGAAGAATTACTGTTTAGGGGGCAATCTAACAAAGATTATGAGCTATTACCATCTTTAGGAAGAAACCGCCATTTTGCTTGCGATTGTACCATTTTTAACGAAGAACGTAATATGATTGAGATGGCAAAATATAAACTGCCAGATATGTTTCGTCAAGAGCTTTCACCTATAGAACTTCTTGCTCTGCTTCAACATCACGGTATTCCTACCAGACTTTTGGATATTACAGAAAATTCATTGGTCGCTTTGTTTTTTGCGTGTAATAAAGATGAGGATAAAGATGGAGAAGTTATTGCCTTTAAGAATGTAACCATTGATGTAACAAACTATCCTGTTGTTAATGCAATTGCCGATAGTTATCGTTTTGCTAAAAATGACACGTGGCGTTCGTTAGATTTATTCTATGGTGATGTTAAAAATCAGCCATATTTCTTGGAACAAAAACAAACACTTGAAATTTTACACAAAGATAATGATGCCGGCGCAAAGTGGATAATCGAGTGCTGCAAAAAGATTATGTACATATATGCTCCAATAAGAAGTGTGCGCCAACAAGTACAACAAGGTAGATATATTCTATTCCCTAACCATATTGATTATGAAGTGCATAAAGACGGTGCTTTTGAATGGAAGATAGATGCTATTCCGAAAGATCATCCGGATATTGAAGCAAGAATCATAATTCCAAAAGACATAAAGAAACAGCTTCTTTTGGATTTGTCTGTATTGGGAATTACAGAAGAATTCTTGTTCTGTGATAATGTGGACACTGTCTGCAAAGGCATTGTTGACGGTTTTAAGAAAAGGTGCAATAAGAGGTAGTTGCTTTGGGAGAACAATATAAAAATCAGCATATTGTATCGCAAGCTTATTTGAATCGTTTTGCTGTCAAAAAAGGAGAAAAGTATATTATTGGTACACGCCTAAATTCTGATAATAAAAATGGAGTCAAACTTTTCTCAAGTTCAGTTAAAGATGTTGGCTATATTAAGAACTACTACGATACGAAACAAAAAGAGGATAAGAAATTTTGGGAACATTATCTTGACGAAAACTTTGATACGCTATGTGGTACACCGCTGGGCAATATTATAGCGAATATTACACTTTCATCACCGAACACGCAAGTTATATCTTCTGCAAGCAAAACTGTTCTATCACGCATTATAATGTCACAAGCAATAAGGGTTCCTGCATATTTAGATGATCAGATTGAAAAATCAGACGCATTGCTTAGAACATATAAAGCAGATATAATTAAACAGAATGCAGATCTTCCGCATGATAAAATTGAACTGATAAAACAAATATCTTTTGATGCAGACACCAGAAAAAATATGATACTTGAAGGTATGTTTGGAAAAGAACGCTTTTTGAGGTTTTGCAAAGTTTTGGAACAGAAAGTGTGGATCGCCTTTTATAATAATATTCGGCAGCAGATGCCATTTGTCACGAGCGATAATCCGGTATTGTTTTCTGACATAAAAGGTACTGCTACGCAAATTACGAAATTAGGATTAACGAGCGATAGAATGGTTATCCTTTTTCCTATTACACCATCTATTCTTATTGGTATTTACTCGCCCAACATATACTTTGGCAAATTCAAAGATTATGATGGGAAACGATTAAATATTGATGATGAGAAATTCATAATGAAGGTTAATACCGAAATTATAACTCAAAGCTACATACATTCATTTCTTCCGGAGCCATTGTTTACAATGGTCAACGAGATTGCTTAAAGGAGGTTATATTTGTGATCTTAACAGAGAAACAATTTGAAGCTGATATAGAGTATTCATTGCTTACATATGGTGGATATGAAAAGGGTGATCCTAAAGCTTTTGACCGCACGGTTGCGCTTGATGTTGCTACGCTGATCTCTTTTGTGAAAGCCACTCAGCCGAAATTGTGGGAGAAGTATGAAACCATATACGGGACAAGTTGTGAGAAATCCTTTGTGGAGCGATTTTGCAAAGAGGTTCGTTCTCTCGGTTTGCTTTCGGTGCTCCGTCACGGTTTTAAAGATAGAGGTATCACATTTCGGGTGGTATATTGGAAACCCGAAACCTCTATAAATCAGACTGCACAAGCACAATATGAAAGAAATATTCTGCATTGCACTCGCCAACTTCATTACTCTCTTAGTAATGAAAATAGCATTGATATCGTCTTGTTCCTTAATGGTATCCCTGTTGTTTCAATGGAACTGAAGAATCAGTTTACCGGTCAAGATACCGATAATGCAATTCGTCAGTATAAATTTGACAGAGCAAGTAAGGATACGATCTTTGAGTTTAAGAATCGTGTACTTGTTCACTTTGCGGTTGACCTTTATAATGTTTTTATGACCACTCGGCTGCAAGGTGCCAACACTTATTTCTTGCCCTTCAATCAAGGATCTAATGGTTCCGGAAATGTTGGCGGTAAAGGCAATCCGCAAAACCCCGACGGATATCAAACGGCATACCTTTGGGAGAAGGTATTAGCAAAGGATAGCTTGCTTGAAATCCTGCACAAATATATGCATTTGCAGGTAGAGGTCAAGGAAGATAAAAACGGTAATAAAACACGCAAGGAGACAATGATCTTCCCGCGTTATCATCAGCTTGATGTTGTTACAAGACTTCTTACTGATGTGAAATCCAACGGAGCCGGACACAACTACTTGATACAACACTCTGCAGGATCGGGCAAGTCTAACTCTATCGCATGGCTTTCCCATCGCCTTTCGGGACTGCACAACGACCTTGATCAAAAGATATTCCGTTCTGTTATTGTTGTAACCGACCGCAAGGTGCTTGACAGTCAATTGCAGGATACCATTTATCAGTTTGATCACGTTGACGGTGTTGTGCAAAAGATCGATAAAAATGCTGCGCAGCTTAAAGATGCTATTGATAACGGTGCGCCTATTATCATTACAACCTTGCAGAAGTTCCCGGTTATTTACCGCAAGGTTATGGGACAGAAGCACAATTTCGCGATCATTGTTGACGAAGCACATTCTTCTCAAACAGGCGAAGCGGCAAGAAAGTTGAAAAAGGCGCTTGCTGATACGTCTGTGGCTCTTGAAGAATACGCTCGTTTGGAAGGTGAGTTGGAGGCAAGTACGCCCGATCAAGAAGATAAGATTCTCAACGAACTTGCAACACAAGGCCAACACGATAATCTTTCCTTCTTCGCATTTACTGCAACACCCAAGGACAAGACGCTTCAAATGTTCGGTACTTCTACGGAAGATGGTAAGTACGTTCCGTATCACATCTATTCGATGAAACAGGCAATCGAGGAAGGATTCATCCTTGATGTACTTAAAAACTACGTTACATACAAAAATTACTATAAGATCATCAAGACGATTGATGATGATCCGCAGATTGAAACTTCTTCCGGTGTTAAAGCTATTACTCGTTATGAGAGCTTGCACCCGCATAATATTGCACAGAAAACTGCCATTATGATAGAGCACTTCCGCGAGGTTACCAAGAAGCAGATTGGCGGCAAAGCAAAGGCAATGGTGGTTACTTCTTCACGTCTGCATGCTGTTCGGTATCTCAACGAATTTAAGCGCTATATTAAATCTCACGGTTATGATGATTTGGATGTGTTGGTTGCTTTCTCCGGTGAGGTTCATGATGATGGTGAGTCCTATACTGAAGAAAAGATGAACGGTATTAAGGAAAGCCAACTCAAAGCTACCTTCCATAGCGATGAATATCATATGTTGATCGTTGCTGAAAAGTATCAGACCGGATTTGATGAGCCGCTTTTGCATACGATGTTTGTTGACAAAAAACTCTCAGGAGTTAAGGCGGTGCAAACATTATCTCGTCTTAACCGTACTACGCGCGGAAAGGACAGCACTTTTGTGCTTGATTTCGTTAACAGTGCAGAAGATATTCAAAAATCTTTTGAGCCGTATTACGAGGCAACTGTACTTGAACAAGCGACCGATCCCAATGTGCTCTACGATTTGAAGAACACACTTGATAAGTATCGTATTTATGCACAGACCGAGATTGATGCTTTTGCCGATTTGTATTATTCTGCAGATGAACAAGACGCTAAAACCATGGGCAAACTTTCGTCTATTCTCGTTCCGGCACACGATCGATACCTTGCAGCGAATGAAGAAGATTCACAGATTTTCCGTACCACACTTGCAAGGTTTAACCGTATTTACGGTTTCATCTCTCAGGTATGCCGAATGTTTGATCGTGATCTGCACAAGTTTAGCATCTACGCAAAATTCCTATACAAAGTTCTTCCTAAGGAAAAAGGCCCGTACATCACAATAGATGATAAGGTTCTGCTTGAATACTACCGTTTAGAAAAAGAATTTGATGGTTCTATTTCTCTTTCTGGTTCTGAAAGCGGCCTTGGTGGTATTAAGGGCGAAGCTGGTGCAAGACCTAAAAAATCAAATTCTCTTGCAGAAATAATTGCGGCTATCAACGAAAAATTTGGCACAAATTTTACTGAAATGGATAAGGTGTTAGAGCAGATTCAGCAAGACTTCCTTGCGGATGAGAAACTTGTTAGCTTTGCAAAAAACAATGACGAAACGATGTTTGGTCTAAAGTTTGAGCAGGAATTTGAAAGTTTTGCCGCTAAACGTTATGAAGAAAACGATGCTTTCTTTGTAAGGATGTTCACGGACTCTGGCGTTATGAAATCAGTAATGGAAATGCTTAAGCCGATTATTTATCGTAAGATGAGAAAGAAAAAATAATGTAATAGTATTAAACAAGTTTTAGGCGAGGGTAACACCTCGCCTTATTTTTTTACACGAGTTAAAATACGAGTCGAGTTAAAACCGGAACTATATATGTGCCAAAAGATGGGGTAACAAAAAATATGGGGCATAACTTGGGGTAAGGTGCGGAGTTAAAACATGGGGTAAAATGTGG
>JAZNZJ010000090.1:0-8112 GCA_045594885.1 Candidatus Fimenecus sp.
AAATTTGAATTTGTCGGATTCTTTGCCACCTCATCAGTCAGCTTCGCTGACAGCTTCTCCTCAAGGAGAAGCCTTGATTTTGCCTTCCCCTTGAGGGGAAGGGGGACCGCTTGCGGTGGATGAGGTGTCATATAAAACAACTCGACAACCCCCAATTTATCGAACTCGTTCTACAAAAAACAAACCGAACAGATTACTCTGTTCGGTATTTTTGTTCTTATTTAATATCATTTATATCATATGGTGTTCGCTGATACACAAAATAGTTAAGCCAGTTTTGGAATAACAAACTACCTGCACCTCGCCAGGTGAGTGGTGGGGTAAGCCTTGTATCGTCATTCGGGAAATAGTTATATGGAACTTTAATATCTAATCCCTTATGTAAATCTCTGAAATATTCACGTGCGAGTGTATCGCTGTCATATTCACTGTGACCTGTACAATAAAAATTTCTGCACCCCATATCAGCCACAAGGTGAACACCTGAAATTTCAGAATATGAGAGAATTTGCAAATCTTTAACGAGTGCAATATCCTCTTTTTTTGTTTCTGTGTGACGGGAGTGTGGCACATAGAACAAATCACTAAAACCACGAAGAAGTGGGTGATACATATCAAGTGGCTTGTGAGGGAAAACACCAAACATCTTCTCGGGCAATTTATATTTTGGAATTCCGTAATGGTAATAAAGAGCCGCCTGAGCACCCCAACAAATGTGGAATGATGAATAAACATTGCTCTTTGCCCATTCAAAAATTCTGCAAAGTTCCTCCCAATAGTCAACATCTTCAAAGGGCATCATTTCAACGGGAGCACCTGTGACAATCATACCGTCAAATTTTTGGTCTTTAATATCATCAAAGGTTTTATAGAATTTAAGCATATGCTCTTTAGAGGTGTTTTTACTTTCGTGAGTAGCCACCTGCAAAAGTTCAACCTCAACCTGCAAAGGTGAGTTACTTAAAAGTCTTAAAATCTGGGTTTCGGTTTCAATTTTTGTGGGCATTAAGTTAAGAAGAATAATTTTAAGGGGACGAATGTCTTGCAACGAGGCTCTTTGCTCGGTCATAACGAAAATGTTTTCCAATTCAAGATTATGTCTTGCGGGTAATTGGTTGTCAATTTTAATGGGCATTCGTACCACTCCTTTCTTCAATATGCAAGTTAACATTTTAACATATGTAAAAATTATTGTCAAATTTATTTGTGTTCTTTTAATGCATTATCTCAATCGTTTTTTAGTAATTATTTTTATTATATCTCATCTTCGGGATAAACATCGTCTTCATATTCGTCCGATGTTTTGGTGTGAGAATAACGAGTATCCATTATACTGTTGACGGTACGCATAAGTTTTATGCGGTTAATTTCGGGAAAACAATTCATAGGAATACCATATGGAATTCCTCGCATACCAAACAATTTCGCAAGAATTTTTCTAAAAAATGGTAATTCGTCAATTTCTTCGTTTAACCCTATGTTAAACACATTGTTTTTTCTTCCATATCGACCACTTTCAATAACTTTTGAGCCCATTTCATTGACCTTTTCCCAAGAAACATGTTTGCTACAGGTCAGTGTTCTAAAATATAATCCATTTTCATCAATTTCAATTTTTCCCAATTTTAAAACACCATAGAAAACCCATTGTACCAAAACATAAATTCCACAGATTATTGCCATTGGGGGAAATAAAAAAGTTTTTGGTGTTAAATTAAAATTAGAATATATTGCAGTGGATATAAATGCAATAAACAAGAAAATATAGATAAGGTGTGTAGATAAACTCATACTTGAAGTGAATTCGATAGGAAGATAGTATTGTCCGTTTGGATTTCGTTCATATTTTTCCATTTTCTTAACTCCTATTTATATTTTTTGAATGCATTATCTCAATCGTTTTTGTAACTTTCTCGCTCACAATTACAATATTTCAGCTAATATACTGTTTGACAATAAAAATCCTTTTCGGGTTAATGCCAAACCGTTTTCATTTTTTGACATATATCCATTATCAATGAAAATTTGTGATTTATCATATATTTCTTTTGGAATATTATAACCAAATCTTTCAAAAACTTTTTCTTCATTTAATCCTTCAACCAAACGAAGATTTAACATTGCATATTCCGTGAAATCTCCGCCAAAACCATCTGTGGTAGGTGAATTACCATTCATAAACGCATTAAAATCTTTGTCGTAATAAAATCTTTTACCGTTTAAAAATGAATGTGCTGACGGGCCAAGTCCCAAATACTCATCACAATGCCAATATTTAAGATTATGTTGACTTTCAAAACCTTTTTTCGCAAAATTTGAAATCTCATATTGCATTATGCCGTTATTTTCAAGAGTTTCGCACATCTGCAAATACAAATCCGCTGTAGAGTCATCATCAGGAAAATTGTATTTATGGGCATTTTTATAAAAATGAGTATTTTCTTCAAGCTTGAGCATATATGCACTTATATGTGGCACACCGAGAGAAATACAGAACTCGAGAGTTTCATTTAAACTCTTTTCTGTTTGATTTGGAATACCAAGCATAACATCAAGTGTGATATTCTTAAAACCGACTTTTTGAGCAGTTTTAACAGTATTTTCAACTTGCTTTCTGTCACTTAATCTGCCAAGAATTCGTCTTTCACTGTCAACTGCTGATTGTAATCCCATTGAAATTCTATTGACTCCACAATCATACAGAGTATTGAAAAAACTATCGTCTAACCCGTGGGGGTTACATTCAACGGTGATTTCAGCATTGTCCGTTAAGAATCCATTTTTGCAAGTACAAACAAGTGCTTTAAGGTTTTCAGCCCCTAATACAGACGGAGTGCCACCACCAATGTAAAGGGTATCGCCCTTACATTGTAGGGGAGAAACACTTGACAAAATTTTGTCTTTTAATACTTTTGTATAATTATCCTTTTCTATGTCCTTACCCGAAAAAGAATAAAAATCACAGTATGGGCATTTTGACTTGCAAAAGGGGATATGCAAATAAAGTCCTATGTTTTTCATACTTTTATGTAAGAGATTGTGTGACCACAGGATTTCACATATTTTACAAGGTCATCAAATTTCAAGAAAACTGTTGCGGTGTTGTCGTTTGGATGACAGCCAACAATATTTTCATTCTTCAAATCTGCATCAAAATAGATTTCAAGTTCTCTTTCAGTATCATAGATTACACCGAAAGGTGAAACTGACCCCTTTTCAACTTTAAGGTATTTATCAAGTCTTTCGTCAGATGCAAAACTTAATTTTGTTGAGTCAATTTCTGCACGGATTAATTGCAAATTTGCTCTTTTATCACCGTGAAGGACAACAAGCATATTGCGAGTGCCCTTGACATCACGAAGAACAAGGTTTTTTGGAATATGACCGTGCGAGTGCAAGTCATATTCTGCAATTTCTTCCATTGTAAATGCTGCAGGATGCTCCACTTTTTTATATTCAATTTCTAATTCTGCTAATTTTTCAAAAATTTCTTTATTCATCATCAAGCTTAAGCACAGCCATAAATGCCTCTTGCGGTACTTCAACAGTACCAAAGTGACGCATGCGCTTTTTACCTTCTTTCTGTTTTTCAAGCAATTTCTTTTTACGGGTAATGTCACCGCCATAGCATTTTGCAAGAACGTCTTTTCGCATAGCCTTAACGGTTTCACGGGCAATAACCTTGCCACCAATAGCCATTTGAATTGGAATTTCAAACATCTGGCGAGGAATATTATCCTTAAGCTTTTCTGCAATTCTTCTTGCCTTTGCATAAGCCTTTTCAGAGTGAATCATAAATGAAAGTGCATCAATAATGTCGCCGTTGAGAAGCACATCAAGTTTAATAATGCTTGAACGTTGATAATCACTCATTTCATAGTCGAATGATGCGTAACCACGAGTGCGTGATTTGAGTACATCAAAAAAGTCATAGATAATTTCGTTAAGTGGTAAGATGTAGTGCAAATCAACTCTATCACTTGCAAGGTGAGTAGTGTTCACATAAACACCACGTCTGTCCTGGCATAAATTCATAATTGAGCCGATATATTCGGGCGGGGCATAGATGTGTGCCTCAACTGTGGGCTCTTCACAATAATCAATAACTGCGGGGTCGGGGTAATGGCTTGGGTTGTCAATTTCAATAATCTCACCATTTGTAAGATAAACCTTATAAATAACACTTGGAATTGTTGTAACAAGGTCAAGGTTATATTCTCTTTCAAGCCTTTCTTGAATAATTTCAAGGTGTAAAAGTCCCAAGAAACCACAACGAAAACCAAAACCGAGAGCACCCGATGTTTCAGGCTCAAATGAGAGCGCAGCATCATTCAACTGCAATTTTTCTAATGCTTCACGAAGATTTTCATAGTCTGCACCGTCAGCAGGGTAAACACCGCAGAACACCATTGGATTAACCTTTCTGTAACCTGCAAGTGCTTCAGTTGCGGGATTTTCGGCAGTTGTAACTGTGTCACCAACACGAGCGTCACTAACCGTTTTAATTGATGCTGTAATATATCCAACCTCACCCGATGTGAGTTCTTTTTGCGGTTCCATAGCATTCGGTCGCATATATCCAACTTCAACAACATTGAATTCCGCACCCGTTGCCATCATTCTCATTGTGTCACCGGGTTTGATTTTACCGTCCATAACACGTACATAGACAATAACACCTTTATAACTATCGTAAACTGAGTCAAATACAAGTGCACGAAGTGGCTGGTCATCACGGTTTTCAGGTGGGGGAACAAGGGAAACAATGCTTTCAAGTACTTGTTCAATATTTTCACCTGTTTTTGCAGAAACACGGGGCGCTTCGTCGCAAGGCAGACCGATTACTTCTTCAACCTCATTTGCAACTCTGTCAGGGTCAGCGGCAGGTAAATCAATTTTGTTGATAACGGGCACTAATTCAAGGTCGTGGTCAAGTGCTAAATATGTATTAGCAAGTGTCTGTGCCTCAACACCTTGTGACGCATCAATAATGAGCACCGCACCCTCACAAGCAGCAAGTGAACGTGAAACCTCATAGTTAAAGTCAACGTGACCGGGAGTGTCAATGAGATTGAGCTCGTAAGTTTCGCCGTCTTTTGCTTTATAGTCAAGCTTAACTGCGTGAGCCTTGATTGTAATTCCTCGTTCACGTTCCAAGTCCATATTATCAAGTAATTGTTCGGTCATATCACGTTTTGCAACAGTTTCAGTAAGCTCTAAAAGTCTGTCAGCAAGTGTAGATTTTCCGTGGTCAATGTGAGCGATAATTGAAAAATTTCGAATGTTTTCTTTTTTTGCCATATATTACCTCATAAATCCATTGCCGAGAATTTGCTTTGATTGTGTCACAATAAAAAAAGCATTTTCATCGGCAGATTTTATTTTTTTAATAAGTTTGTGTGTCTGATTATCAAAACAAGCACATAAAAGCACATCTTTAGAGCCACCCGAATATCCGCCCTGTGCCTTTAAAATGGTCACACCACGGTCAAGGTCATTGATAATCAACTTGCGGAGTTTTTCACTTTGCTCCGAAATAATCATAATCATAGCACCACGGCTTACACCGAAGATTACATAGTCGAGCACTTGTGCACTGACAAAAATCACTACGGAAGCATAGAGCATTGATTCAAAATTTTTATAAATAAGGCCACCAAGAATAACAACAAAGGCATCAAATATTAAAATACTCTGCCCAATTGAAATTTGTGGGTTTTTGAGTTTAATCAGTTTGGCGATAATGTCAACACCGCCCGTTGTGGCATTGCGGATAAATATTATCCCCAGTGCAAGACCTACAAGTGCACCGCCAAAGATGGATGAAAGCAACAAATCGTTTTGATATACGGGCAAAAACACACCAATATCAATGAGTGTTGAGTTAATAAGTGTCGCCCACATTGTGCGAAGAACAAACCTTACCCCAAGTTTTTTGAAAGCAATAATGAAAAGGGGAATGTTCATTATAAAAATAACTGTGCCTATGGGTAATTCCCAAAGATAATTGAAAATTGTTGCAATACCCGTAAAACCGCCGTTTAAAATATTGTTTTTTGATAAAAAACAGTTAATGGCAACCGAATATAAAACTCCGCCAATTATAAAAATAAAAGTATCAATAAAAAACTCTTTAATTTTATTTCGGTGTATTTTCACCCGAGTCATCTCCAAAAACCTTGATGACTTCATTGAGCAAAAGTTTGAGTCTTTCTTCTTCGTCCTTTAAATATAAATAACCTATAAGTGCCTCAAAACCCGTTGCATAATGATAGTCACATCCGCTCTGGTTCTTGGGAGTGTGTGAGGTGTGAGCATTTCTGCCACGTTTAAAAACCTCAGTTTCTTTTTCTGTGAGTAAGGGCATAATTTTTCTCATAGCCTCAGCCTGTGCCGATGCCTTTACTGATTGAACCGAAAGCCTATGTAATTCGCCAACAGGACGGTTGGCATCGCAGACTAACATTTCACGAATAAAGAGCGAAAATACCGCATCGCCCGTGAATGCAAGTGTTAAGGGACTTAAAGTATCCACTTTAATATCTTTTCCGTATAATCTCATAATTTATGGAACATAGTCAAATTCTAAATCATAGATGCTGACTGTGTCGCCCTCCTGAATTCCTTTATCAATAAGTGCCTGAATTACTCCACGTTCCTGAATAACTCTTTGGAAATATTGAAGTGATTCGTAGTCGTCAAGGTCGGTCTTACAAAGAATACGATAAATCCAGTCCGCTTCAACAATATAAACTCCGTCTTGAACGGTGATTGTAAATCCGTCCTGACTCTTTTTAGCGATAACCTCCATGGGAACTTCTTCGCTTTCATAAAGCTTGACAGGTGGGAGTGTTGCGAGCATTCTTGCCACTGCGTTAATAATCTCTTGTGTGCCGTGTTTAATGGGGGCTACCATTTCATAGTATTCGTAACCAAGACCTTCAATATACTCACGAAAACGTTCCAGTTGCTCGTCTTCGGCAAGGTCAATTTTATTACCAACAACAATCTGTGGACATTTTGAAAGTTCAGGATTGAATTTTTCCAGTTCAGCATTGATTGCTTCAAAATCTTCAATGGGGTCACGGCCCTCACTACCTGCAACGTCAACAATATGAACAAGCATACGGCAACGTTCAACGTGACGCAAAAATTCGTGACCTAAGCCGATGCCGTCCGCCGCACCCTCAATAAGTCCGGGAATATCCGCCATAACAAAGCTTTGCTCAGGACCCATTGAAACAACGCCCAATACAGGAACAATTGTTGTGAAATGATAATCACCAACAAGTGGCTTTGCCTGACTTACAACCGATATAAATGAAGATTTACCAACGTTTGGAAAACCTAAAAGTCCAACGTCCGCAATAAGCTTTAATTCAAGACTTACTTCCCATTCTTCACCGGGAGCACCATTTTTAGCAAATTTTGGTGTTTGACGGGTTGAGGTTGCAAAATGTGAGTTTCCCCAACCACCTCTACCACCCTTGGCACAGATGAATTCGTCATCATTAGACATATCCGCCATAATGACTCCACTTTCAACCTCACGGATAATTGTACCACGGGGTACTCTGATTATTAAATCCTGACCACGTTTACCGCTTCGCTTACCGCCACTACCGTTAGCGCCGTTTTCTGCCTTGTACTTTCTCTTATAGCGAAAATCCGCAAGAGTCGAAAGATTGTCATCAACCTTAAATACAATGTTACCGCCACGACCACCGTCACCGCCGTCGGGACCGCCTGCGTTGATGTATTTTTCTCTGTGAAATGCGACGGCGCCGTTACCGCCGTCACCCGCTTTAATTTTAATTTTAGCAATATCAACAAACATAATTTTACCTCGTAAGTAATACAATTATATATAAATTCCCATTATCCTTAATATTCTACACTATTTTTATAAAATAATAAATAGGTATTTTGATATTTTTTAATTATTTTTCGCAGGGATTGGGTTTTAGAATCACTCATATTCTCATTAAGTAAATTTGAATTTGTCGGGGTAAATACTATCTACAAGTAATGTCATTCTGAGGAACGCAGTGACGAAGAATCTCAACCAAACAGAGATTCTTCGCGACCCTCAGAATGACACAAAGAAACCTA
>JAZNZJ010000091.1:0-2196 GCA_045594885.1 Candidatus Fimenecus sp.
CCTGAATAATCAGTTGGGTTAGTGCAACACCTTGTATGTATTGCACCCTTGCGTGATGCGTAAACCGCAGGTCCTTTGCAGTTTTCATAAGCGGGTACAATCCACATCTTTGCATCAACAATCATATCACTGCTACCTGCAATAAAGAATGTGGGTGCTGAAAGTGCCTGTGCCTCTTCAACAAAGTTACTACCCGCAATTGAAACAACGCAGTCAATTCTGTCGTCAGCCGCAGCAGCATTCACAGAGCTTCTTCCACCTTGTGAATGACCCATTGCCCCAATTTTGTCAGTTTTTACTTTTTTATAAAAAATACTGTTTTCATCATCATTCTGCTCAATAATAAAGTCAATTGATGAACGTTGTGCCTTACCGTCAGCGGACATTGTCTCATCGTTAGCAACTACAATGTAGCCACCCTTTGCAATTTCAATGAGAAGCTTTTCATAAAGGTCATATGATACCGCCGTACCATTTGCCCATACAAGTGCGGGGTATGAAACACCCGATTTTTTTATATCGCTTGGATAATAAACAACCTGTTTGCCTGAAGAATGGTTCATTTCAACAGTTTTGATTGTTACTTTTTCTTCATTTGAATTTGTTGGATTTTCTGTCTTTTTTGTTGTAGTTTCGTCTTTCTTGGTAGTAGTTTCATTCTTTTGGGTAGTTGTTGTTGTGGTTTGGTCATCTTTTTTAGTAGTAGATGTATTATCATTCTCAAAGAATGTGGTAGTTTCTGTAGTGCTCATTTCATTTGTAGTTGATTCAGTTGTGCTTTCGTTAACATCTTCATCGGGCAGTTCATTTTTATTACATCCCACAATAGAAAAAAGCATAATAAATACCAATAAAAGAGAAATAATTTTTTTCATTTTATCAACCCCATATTTTATATAACTAATAAAGAAAAATAGTTCTTTACCATATGAACGGTATCAGTCTGTATTTAACCTTTTGTTTGTATTCGCAGTATCCTTTAAGGTCTCTTTCAAGCACCATTTCCTCATTTTTAATCCTTTTTGCAATGATTAGAGGATACACAAGAAAAATAATAAATGAATAAACTGAACCTAATACAAGTGGCATTGATAAAAACAAAAGTAAAGTGATGCTGTACATCGGGTGTCTTACAATGCCATATAATCCGGTATCAATAACTTTTTGATTTTCCTGTACCTCAATGGTACGGCTGAGATATGTATTTTCACGAAGTACTTCGGCATAAAGAGCATATGCAATAAGAAAAACAATTGTTGCACAAATTACAATGCCCTTTGGCAATACGCACCAACCGAAGCGAAAATCAAGTCCGGCAATAACAAAACCCGCAATAAACATAAGTCCGCTCAATTTGACAACAAGACTCTGTTCAGCTTCTTTTTCCTTTGCGTTAAGCCGTGATTTTAATAATTCTGGATTTTTAAACATCATCACAATCCCCGCAATGAACATCGGGATAAAAAGAATTCCCATAAAAATCCAACCATTAGCAAATGCTAAACTACCCGCAGGTAAAAATACCAATAAACCAACAAGCAAAATACCTAACACGAATTTAATAATTGCTTGAACAAATAATTTTGCTGTCATAATATCACCTTTGTGAATATCTTTATATAATCATTATATCATTTGACACAAACAAAAACAATCCCCCGTATATACATAATATTTAATAATGCATTAAACTTAAAATGAGGTGAATTACATAATGAAAGATTTACAAAAATATGTCGCCGAATGTGAGACAGATTTAAAATCAATAGGTATAAAGCAGGGGAAAGTTAAAGAATGGATTGTTAATACTCGTGCAACATCTTGGCTTGGTCAATGTAAAAAACTCGACGATGGTACTTTTCAAATAAGTATTATTGAACCATTACTTTTTGACGATGCTGATGACAGAATACTCAAAAATACAATTATGCACGAACTTCTTCATACGGTTGAGGGCAGTATGAAACATACGGGCAGATGGAAGCTGAACTCAGAGTCAGTAAATAAGCGTCTGCCACAGTATAAAATTCAACGCACAACTAATTTTCCTGCAATCAAAAATAATCCTACGGAATATCAATACGCAGTAAAATGCGTAGCCTGTGGAAAAATCTATTACCGCACGAAAATGAGTAATATTATAAAAAATCCCGAATATTATCGTTGCGGAGTATGTAAAGGCGAACTCAAAAGGGT
>JAZNZJ010000092.1:0-30393 GCA_045594885.1 Candidatus Fimenecus sp.
AGTCTTGAATAAGGTCCGCCGCCAAAAACGTCGGTCATTACTCGGTAGGCAAAATAATTGTCATCAGCATCTTTCATACCTGTGCGAAGACCAATTACAAGCTTTGCCTGAGTAATATCCATTTTTTCTGTGAAATAACGAATTTCATCGGCACTTTCAATATAGACAGTATCAAGAGATGCAACATCTCTGTTTTCAATTGCATTTGCGAATGCACTGAATTTTTCTTCAAGCATTTCTGCTTTTAATGTGCCACAAGCGGTAATGACAATTGTGGCGGTTTTAAGAATATTTTCATAAGCCTTGAAAAGTTCTTTGCTGTCAAGATTTTTTACGTCATTATAAAGCTTTTCACGGTCAATTCCGTAAGGCTCGTTTTGACACATTAACTGACGAAGACGAGAAATAGCATAACTTCTCTTATCGTTCTTTTCAGCATCAAGATTTTCAAGAGTGAAACGAATTTCACGGGCGGTGTTTTCTTCATCAAATGCACCATTATCTGCATTTGGGTTTGAAAGAATTTCAACAAGAAAATCAACCGCATATTCAGAAATTGACCTGCCGTCAAGAGAAAAACGGTCATCGGGCACTTCAATTGCAAATTTCATTTTCACCTTTTCACCGACTGTAGCAATTGATGAGTCAAAATCTGCACCGTAAATGCTTTCAACCTTTGCATTAAATTTCTTAAATGAATTATATTTTTTTGAGGTATGTCCCATCAACGATGAAAGCACATTTTGTGCCGCAAGATATTCGCCTATTGGCATATAAAAATCAACGTGAATACAGTTTGTTTTAAACTTTTCACTGTTTACGCACAGAAGCTTCACTCCCGTGGCAATTTCTTTATAAAATTTCGCATTCATATAGATTTCACCTTTATAATAATATTAAATGTTATTTTACCATAAACTGTAAATAATTTCCACTATTTTTTATTCTAATCTGCTATTTTGTTTATTTTTCCCTCTACTTGCATAAAATAACCAAAAAGATGTGAAAATATTGTAAAGTTCAAGAGAAAATTATTGACTTTAATTGCGTTTTACAATAAAATAGATTAGATATTGGATTTTTTGAAATCATACAAAAAAGTCATTATTGAAAGGTGTCATTATGAAGTTAGTTTATAACATTCAGAAAGCGGGAATGAGCATAGTTGTTGACAGGCTCTTAAAGTATATTGACCACGACCCACAAGCTAACATAGTAAAACTTGCAAATCGTATTGAGCCAATATTCAGCAAAATATTCCCACCTGAAAACTTCAAAAAAATAAAAGAAATTGCTAAAGACAAAGACAATGTATGGACTCAGTTTGCCTTGAGCATAATCAATGACGTTGACCACAATGTTATAAAGCAGATGCTTATTTCATTTGGTATTGATGCGGGTTATTACGGCACAAAGGCAGTACGTGCAAACCGTGAAAAATACAAGTGCAACATTCCTTTCAACATTCTTTTTGACCCTACAAGTGCTTGTAACTTAAACTGCAAGGGCTGTTGGGCGGCAGAATATGGTCATAAGCAGAATTTAAGTCTCTCGGAAATGCAAAGCATTGTGTCACAGGGTAAGGAATTGGGCTGTCACTTTTATTGGCTTACCGGTGGCGAACCACTCATCAAGAAAAAAGAAGTGCTTGAAATTTGTCGCAACAACAAAGATTGTATTTTCTTGATTTTCACAAATGCAACACTTGTTGACGAAGAATTCTGTAAGGCAATGAACGAATGCGGTAACATCACTCTTGCTTTAAGTATTGAGGGCAGTGAGGAATCAAACGACTGGCGACGTGGTGACGGTGCTTATGCAACCACAATCAAGGCCATGGATTTACTTCGTAAAAACAAATGCATTTTTGGTGTTTCGGTATGCTACACAAGTAAGAACTTACCCGTTGTCACAAGTGACGAATTTGTTGATATGATTATCGGCAAGGGTGCAAAGTTTATGCTTAACTTCAACTATATGCCCGTAGGTCACGGTGCTGACGTAAGTCTTATTCCCACACCGGAACAGAGAAAAGAACTCTATATATGGAATAAGAAAATGCGAAACGGCAAAACAGGTAAGCCTATTTTCATTATGGATTTCCAGAATGACGGTGAGTACGTTGGCGGTTGTATTGCGGGTGGCAGAAACTATTTTCACATCAACTCTGCGGGTGACATTGAGCCCTGTGTATTTATTCATTTCTCTGACTCAAATATTAGAACTCATACACTTTTAGAGGCTTTGCAAAATCCCTTGTTTATGGCTTATTATCATAATCAGCCCTTTAACGACAATCATCTTCGTCCCTGCCCAATGCTTGAAAATCCCGAAAGACTTCGTGAGATTATAAAGCAGACGGGTGCAAAATCTTCCGACCTTGAGCGTCAGGAAAGTGCTGACGAGCTTTGCAGTAAATGTGACGAATATGCAAAGAATTGGAAGCCCGTTGCCGAAGAATTGTGGAGCACATTCCCCCACCGTGATACTCACACACAGTATTATCGTGATACGGTTGAGGGTAAATCGCAGTTTGGCGGTTGCACGGGAAATTGTGCAAACTGCAACGCACATAAAAACAGTAAAATAGATTAAGTATTGCTTTTGGAGGCGATGTTTAAATGAAACATACAGATATTAAAGAGCTTTTCGCAAATGGCGAAAAATATGTTAACAGTACCGTAACCGTATGCGGTTGGGTAAGAACTGCACGTGACTCGAAAAATGTTGCATTCGCAGAACTTAACGACGGTACAAGCTTTAAGAGTATTCAACTTGTTGCTGACAAAGAAAAATTTAATGACGAGCAGGTTAAATCAATGATGCCCGTTGGCACTGCATTAAAGGTTGAGGGTAAACTCGTGGCATCTGAGCGAAACGGCTATGAAATTGAACTTCAAAATGTTGAAGTTCTTGGTTCTTGTCCTTCAGATTTTCCATTACAGAAAAAACGTCATTCAATGGAATTTTTAAGAACAATCCCACATCTTCGTGTTCGTACAAGATATTTTGAGGCAGTAATGGCAATTCGTCATCAGCTTTCAATTGCAATTCACACATATTTTAACAATAACGGCTATAAATATGTTCATGCACCAATTCTTACAGGTAGTGACTGTGAGGGTGCAGGTGAAATGTTCCGTGTTACTACTCACCCATTCAAGACAGAGTTTGAAAGCGAAGAAGAATATTATGCAAATGATTTCTTCGGCAAAAAGGCAGGTCTTACTGTTTCTGCTCAGCTTGAAGGCGAAATGGCAGCGATGGGTCTTGGCAGAATTTACACATTCGGACCAACTTTCCGTGCTGAAAACAGTAATACAACACGTCACGCAGCAGAATTTTGGCACGTTGAACCCGAGGTTTGCTTCTGTGACTTGGCAGATATTATTGAAATCGCAGAGGATTTCATTAAATACATTATCAAGGATATTCTTGATAAATGCCCCGATGAAATGGAATTTTTCAATCAGTGGGTTGAAAAGGGTGTAATCGAAAAACTTCAGACCGTAATCAACAACGATTTTGCTAAGGTTACTTATACTGATGCGATTGACATTCTTCTCAAATCAGGCAAAAATTTTGAGTATAAGGTTGAGTGGGGTTGTGACCTTGCTACCGAGCACGAAAAATACCTTGCAGATGAATATTTTAAACGTCCCGTATTCGTTTATAACTATCCTGCAGACATTAAGTCTTTCTATATGAAGCAGAATGATGACGGCAAGACTGTTGCTGCAACAGACCTTCTTGTTCCCGGAATCGGCGAAATCATCGGTTGCAGTGAAAGAGAAGCAGATTTAGAAAAGCTTCTTAACGCAATGAAGAAAAAAGGTATGCCGATTGAAAGTTATCAGGAATATATTGACACAAGAAAATTCGGTAGTGTACCACATAGCGGTTTTGGTCTTGGTTTTGAAAGAATGCTTATGTACATCACAGGTGTTCAGAATATCCGTGATGCTATTATGTTCCCAAGAACAGTTGGTAATTTATAAGAGGCGATTTTATGAGCAAAGTTATTGTTCCCAAGGGCTATAAATCAATTCTGAGTATGTATGAAACTCAGAAGGCAATTGGAATGTTAAAAAGAATATTTGAAGATAAACTCTGCCCTGCACTTAATCTCAAACGAGTTTCTGCACCAATCTTTGTTGACCCCTCAACAGGTATGAATGATGATTTGAGCGGTGTTGAACGTGCAGTTGTTTTCGACGTGAAAGAAACGGGCAAAAATGCGGCAATTGTTCATTCTCTTGCAAAATGGAAAAGAATGGCTTTGCGTACATACGGTTTCTCTGCGGGTGAAGGTCTTTATACCGATATGAATGCCATTCGCCGTGACGAAGAAATGGATAATCTTCATTCAATTTATACTGACCAGTGGGACTGGGAAAAAATCATTACAAAAGAAAACCGCAATGAAGAATATCTCAAAGCGGTTGTAAAGAGTATCGTAAATGCAATCTGTGAAACTCTTGATTTTCTCAAATGTATTTATCCACAGCTCAATGTTCAGCTTGAGAGAAATGTAACCTTTGTGACCTCTCAAGAGCTTGAAGATTTGTACCCCGACAAAAGCCCTAAAGAGAGAGAAAATCTCTTTGTTAAAGAGCATAAGACGGTTTTCATTATGCAAATCGGTGCGGCACTTAAATCGGGTAAAGCTCACGATAACCGTGCCCCCGACTATGACGACTGGTCACTTAACGGCGACATTCTTTTCTGGAATGATGTTCTTGATTGTGCATTTGAAATATCATCAATGGGTATTCGTGTTGATGAAAAAACTCTTGATGAACAGCTTAGAATTTCAGGTAAGGACGAAAGACGCAAATTGCCATTCCACAAAGAATTGCTTGAGGGTAAATTACCACTCACAATCGGTGGCGGTATTGGTCAGTCAAGACTTTCAATGTTGCTTTTAGGTAAAGCACATATCGGTGAAGTTCAAGTATCTCTTTGGGACGACCACACAAAACAAATATGCGAAGAAAACGGAATAATTCTTCTTTAAGGCAAAAATATGAAATCCCGCCAAGGTTATCTTGACGGGACTTTTTTTATCTAAACAAATCCGAGTGACTTCCTGTTCTATAAAGCATTAAAACCAAAACATCATCAACAACTTCATAAATAAGCAGCCAGTCGGGTTCAATATGACATTCTCGACATCCTTTGAAATTACCTGACAAATCGTGGTCACGGAATGTTTTTTCTAAAACTTCTCCATTAGCAAGTTTTTCTATTACTTCAAAAAGTTTTTCAATATCTTTACCTTGCTTTTTAGCGAGTTTTACATCCTTTTTAAATTGACTTGTAAATTTAATTTCATATTTCATACATCAAGAGCCATCCTTAAACTATCCATATTGTCATAGCCCTTTACATTAGTTTCAAATGCCATTTTTCTTCCCTCTGAAATTGCTGCCATAGTAACATCATTAGGGGAATTTAATTTTACTTCAAATGGAATTCCATTTTCACGTATGCTTTGTCTTAAAAAAATATTGATTGCGGTAGTCATATTCATACCCAATGCTTCAAAAATTTTTTCAGCCTCCGCCTTAATGTGTTTATCGGTTCTTATATTCAAATTTGTTGTTTCCATATATAACACCTCCATCATTATTCTATGTCAATAGTAACACATTATACACACGTTGTCAACATACTGCACGAAGTTTTAAAATAAAATCCTCGCAAATGCGAGGATTTTACTAAAATATTTTAATGTTAAATCTGCTTTAACTTACCGAGATTCTTAATAAGATTTGGAATACCCTTAAAGATAATCTTAAGTCCTTTGCCAAGTTTATCTTCGTGAAGAATAATAATCAAACCTTGTGCCATTTCAGGACTGAAAAGGCCGAAGCTCATTGAAATAAAGTTCTTGATTGGAAGCTGAGTTGCAACCGCACCTGCCAATGTGTCTGCACCAAGCATCTTGATAAGGAGTCTGTAAATTCTGCCACCCCATTTACTGTCTTGTGCGTCCTCAATTGTGTTAAGAACTGTGAATGGTGCATTTTTATCTCTCTCTGATGGTGGAAGTTCTTTGCCATATACAGCTTTAAATTCATCATCCTTGACCGCCATAATATTTGCACCGTAATAACAAGGAGCGGTCTTGCTGTAATCAGGAACTTCTGCTTCAACGGTCGATTCAACAAAAACATTTGCTTCAAGTCTAATGTCACGGCTTGATGCACCAACTAAAATTTTGAAATCACCGCTTTCAACGTGCCAATCACCAAGATTTACGTTGTAATAAGCAAATGCACGTTTATCAAGTTCAATTGAAACCTCTGCTTCTTCACCCGCTTTTAAGAATACTTTCTTAAAGCCACGAAGCTCTTTAACCGGACGGTAAATTGTGCTTTCAACGTCATTCACATAAACCTGAGCAACTTCTGCACCGTCAACATCGCCTGTATTCTTAATCTTGAATGAAACTGTTACTGTATCAGTATCCTTAATTTTGTCAGCAGAAACCTTAACGTCACTGTACTCAAATGTTGTGTATGAAAGACCGTGACCAAATGGGAATGCAACTGCCTTTTCTGCTGTGTCATAATATTTGTAACCTACATAAACGCCTTCTCTGTATTCAACAGAAACACGAGTACCTGGGAAATAATTGTGGCTTGAGTTATCTTCAAGTGCCAATGGATATGTTTCACTGAGTTTACCGCTTGGGTTAACATCACCAAAAAGAATATCGCAAACTGCACTGCCACCTGCCTGACCTGTAAGGAACATATTGAGAATTGCAGGAACATTATCTGCCCAAGGCATTTCAATTGAAGAACCACCTGAAAGAACAACAACTGTGTTAGGATTAACCTTGAGCACTTCTTCAACAAGAGTTACGTGCATTGGAGGAATTGAAAGGTGATGTCTGTCAGCACCCTCTGTTTCATATTCGTCAGTAAGACCGATGAATACAAGAGCAACCTCTGCATTCTTTGCTTTCTCTTTAGCCTCAAGAATAAGTTCCATTGACTTTTTATCCTTGCACTTTTTGAGTTCATATCCCTTTGAGAATGTGAAATCAATGCCCATCTCTTTCATTGTTGCATAAGCAGAGTCAAGCTTGATTGGGTTGATAAGTGATGAACCCGCACCCTGATAACGTGGTGTGTGTGCCATTTCACCAATAAGAGCAATTTTTGCGTCTTTTTTAAGAGGAAGAAGATTGTTATCATTCTTCATAAGAACCATACACTGACCTGCAATTTTACGTGCAAGTTGGTGATGAGCATCACTGTCATATGTATAATCGCCGATAACCTTTTCAGCTTTCTTTGACATTTCAATAATCTTGTCAACTGCTGCGTCAAGAACTGCCTCGTCAAGAGTACCGTCTTTAACTGCATCAACAATGAGTTTTGTGCCAATACCTGAAGATGTTGGCATTTCGATTTCTTGACCTGCCTGAAGACCGGGAACTCTTTCATTTTCTGCACCCCAGTCAGTAATAACAACGCCCTCAAAGCCCCAATCGTCACGAAGAACATCTGTTAAAAGCCACTTGTTTTCAGCAGCATAAGTGCCGTTGAGTCTGTTGTATGAGTTCATAATTGTCCAAGGCTGAGCCTTTTTAACTGCAATTTCAAAAGGAAGAAGATATGTTTCACGAAGTGTTCTTTCATCAACAACAGCATTAACTGTCATTCTGCGAGTTTCTTGGTTGTTTGCGGCATAGTGCTTAAGAGATGTACCAACACCCTTACTCTGAACACCGTTAACAAATGCTGCAGACATTTCACCTGCAAGAAGACCATCTTCTGAAAAATATTCAAAGTTACGTCCGCAAAGTGGTGAACGTTTGATATTTGTACCAGGTCCTAAGAGTACAGAAACCTTTTCTTTAAGACATTCTTCACCAAGTGCCTCACCCATTTTATAGATAAGGTCAGTATCCCACGAACAAGCAGTAGCAGAAGCTGTTGGAAAACAGATAGCGGGAACACCTTTCAAGAGATTGGTTTCACCCTTTGGTGTGTCACCCGGGTCACCTTTTTTACGGATACCGTGAGGACCGTCATTAAGGCTTATTGACTTAATTCCAAGTCTTTCAACAGGTTGTGAGTGCCAATAATCAAGACCGTCGCACATACTTGCTTTTTCTTCAAGCGTCATTTGAGCGATAAGGTCAGCATGTTTAAGAGCCATAATATTTTCTCCTTCTCATAAAGTATGATATTTTAATACCAAATTATATAATACAATAAATTGGTAATTCTTGCAAGTATTATATTTATTCTTCGTCATTTTCAGAAACTATACCATCAAACAATAATTTGTCAGCCGTTGGGGCATCAATTTCTTCAATATTCTTGAGTTTTCTGCGAATAAACAAATTCTTTCTTTCTGCATCTTCAAGGGTTTTACCCGCCTCGTCAACCTTTTTCTTTGCTTTAGCGAGAAGGTCACCGAATTTTTCATACTGCACCTTTGCAGCACCCAAAAGCTGACGCACTTCGTTTGCTTTTTCGTTGATTGCAACAGTTTTAAAGCCCATTGAAAGTGAATTAAGAAGTGCGGTGATTGTGGTAGGTCCTGCAATCATAATATTATAATCATTCTGCAATTTTTCAGGTAATCCCGTTCTTGATGACGCAATTTCTGCATACAAGCCTTCAGTTGCAAGGTACATAATTGCAAAAGGAGTTGTGTCGGGAACATTAATGTACTTTGCAATTGATTTCGCCTCACCAAGCACTCTGTTTTCCAGTTCTTTTCTCGCCTGTTTTACCGCATCAGCATCGGCACGGTCAGCAGCATCACAAAGTCGCACATAGTCTTCCATAGGGAATTTCGAGTCAACGGGAAGAAGAATATCTTTACCGTCTTTTTCACTTGACGGAATTATAATTGCAAACTCTACTCGGTCATTTGAGTTCGGAACAGTTGCCACATTCTTTTCAAACATATTTGGAATTGTCTGGTTCAAAATGCCCTCTAACTGCACCTCTGCCCAAGTGCCACGGGCTTTGACATTGGTAAGCACACGGTTAAGTGCGGTTACATTTTCAGTAACACCCGTTGAAAGTGTCTGCATTTCGCCCAATGATTTATAAAGATTTTCAAGTTGTTCAGAAACAGTCTTAAATGAAGAATCAAGTCTTGTGGTGAGTGTTGAAGTAAGCTTTTCATCAACCGTCACACGCATCTGCTCAAGTTTTTCTTCATTGGATTTCTGCATTTTCTCAATTGCACCCTCAATGGTTTTATTTTGCTTTTCGCTCTGCTCTGCATTTTTATCACGCATTGAAACGAGCATTTCGCTCACTTTTTCACGATGCTCAAAATTACCCTTATTCATATTGTCAATGCGAAGACTCATTTCATCAAGGCTCTTTTTCACATCTTCACGTATTTCTTTATTGGCATTTTGATTTTCAACACGGTTACGGTGAAATTCATCGCCCATATTTTTAGTTATGTAGTCAAGTTTCTGCTCTAATACTGCCGAATTGTCATTCCCTTTTGAATTCTTCAAAACAACAAAAAGAACGATTAGTGAAACTATTGAAATAACTACTGAAATAATCGAAAAAATCAAAGAAGGTGTCATAATTTTCTCCTTACAAATTAAATATATAAATCATTATAACAAATTAAAGTAATAAATGCGATATTTTTATAAAAATTTTTCTTAAAATGTAGCCATAAAATAAAAATTTTGATATACTGTTATTTGGTGAAATAAATGTTTAAGAAATTTTTTAGTATTTTAATAGCAGTTATAATATTTATAACCTGCTTTTCAGGTTGCAAAAAAGATGACACTACCAATCAAGCATTTTATTGTGCAGTTGCAGAATTACCCGCTCATTTTGACCCGCAGATTGCAAATACCACCGCAGAGAGAATGGTGGCATTGAACATTTTTGACGGACTTTTCAAACTCGATGAAAACAACGTGCCACAGAAATGTGCAGTAACCGATTATTCGGTCAGTGAAGACGGACTTGTTTATACTTTTAAACTGCGTACTGATTCAGCATTCTATATTTCAGATGATGCGAAAGATTTAATAGAAGAAAAAGTCGGAGAAATTGACCCCAAAATCACCGCAGAGGACTTTGCTTTTGGCATTACAAGAGCAGTTTTACCCGAAACTGACTCACCCGACTTTAAGCTTTTAAGCACGATAAAAAATGCCACTGCAATTCATAATGGCACAATGAGTGCTCAAAATCTTGGTGTACGTGTGGTGGACGATTACACACTTGAAATCACATTAGAAAAGGCTACTCCCGATTTTCTCTATGCTCTTTCACAGCCCGTTTCATACCCCTGCGACGAAGCATTTTTTGAACTTACCGCAGGCAGATACGGTCTTGCAGAAGAATACATCATTTCAAACGGTGGATTTTATTTGTCTGCAATCACCGCAGAAAAAAATGTGCGTATAAGAAAGAATGAAGAATACAAAGGTGCTTTTTCGGCAATTCCCGCATCAGTAGGCTTTTACCTTAACAAAAAAGAAGTGGATATTGCAAAAAAAGTTGATGACAAAACCTATGATTTCGGATTCTTTGTGTCAGAGTCTGCAATTGACGAACTTGGCCGTTCAGTAGTGAAAACAGAACTGCCCAACATTAATTGTGCATTAGTTTTTAATATGAAAAAAGATGCTATTAAAAACTCTGCATTGAGAACAGGACTTATCGCCTGCATTGATATGAGTGCAGTAACTGAAAATCCGTTAAAATCAGTGGTTCCGGAATATTACAAGGTTAACGGGGCATCAATCGACTCAACCGCAGTTGAAGGCTTGTCTTACAATATTGATGGTGCGAGAGATAATATGGTCAAGGCGTTTAAAGAACTTAAAATTGAAACCTTGACGATTGAACTTCTTTGCACTCCCGAAAACGAAAAACTTGCAAAATCAATTATTAGCCATTGGCAGAAGAACATCGGTGTTGAACTCAACGGTACTCTTGTTGTGGCAGAGGGTGACGAATTCACAAAGAAATTCAACGCAGGTGAATATGATGCGGTTATCTGTTCGCTTTCGGTTGACACCATAAATGCATATGAATATCTCTCAATTTTTACAAGTGAAAACAAGAATAATCTATGGGGATATTCCTCTGAAGAATATGACCGAATTGTCACCGACCTTAAAAATGCACCCACAACTGAAAAAGCAGTTTATGCCCAAAGTTATCTGCTTAAAAATGCTGTTTTATTGCCACTTTATGCTGAAAACACAGTTTTTGCACTGGGCAAAAATGTAAGCGGAATTTATTTTGCGGGTGACCGTTCAAATGTATATTTTTACAAGGGGCAGAAATAATGACAATCGGTAAAAAAACATATATTATAATATCGTGGATTGCGGTTGTAGTATGTATGGGTATTATCTTTTGCCTCTCTGCACAGACGGCCGATGAATCTTCAGAATTAAGCGGTTCATTCATTATGACCTTGCTTGAATTGTTTGGACTAAAATTAGAACAAGAGGTCATTCGCACAATTGCTCATTGTCTTGAGTTTATGGGACTTTCATTACTCATATTCAATGCAACATATACCACTTGCAAAACAAAGTTCACACCCATAATCGCATTTGCGGGGACGGTTTTTTATGCAATCACTGACGAAATTCATCAAATTTTTGTACCCGGCAGAGCCTTTCAGCTCACCGATATTTTAGTTGACAGTACGGGTGCATTGGTTGGTGTTATTGCGTCTTTAATACTATTAAAAGTTATACTTTATATAAAAGAAAGAAGGAATAAAAATGGCAGTACTCAAGCCCTTTAAGGCGGTAAGACCTAAGGACGAATTTGCGTCCCTTGTTGGTGCGTTACCCTATGACGTTATGAATTCAGAAGAAGCACGTGAAATGGTAAAAGACAAGCCATATTCATTTTTACACGTTGATAAGGCAGAGGTTGATTTACCGCAGGGTATTGATATTTATTCACCCGAAGTATATCAAAAGGCAAAAGAAAATCTTGATGCTTTAAGTGAAAATGGCATATGCCGTCAAGACGAAAAGCCCATGCTTTATATTTACCGTCAAATTATGAACGGACGTGAGCAGACGGGTATTGTTGGATGTACTGCAGTTGACGATTACATAAACAATATAATAAAAAAGCACGAGTTTACCCGTGCTGACAAAGAGGCTGACAGAATTCGTCACGTTGACACTCTTGACGCAAATACAGGTCCTATATTCCTTACCCACCGTGAAAACAAGGTTGTATCTGACATTACAGAAAATTGGAAAAATACTCACTCACCCGCTTATGATTTTGTAAGTGATGACGGTGTTTCACAGACGGTATGGGTAATTGATGATGACGTTGTTATTGACACTCTTGTTAATGAATTCTCGGAAATCCCCTATCTCTATATTGCTGACGGTCATCACAGATGTGCTTCTGCGGTGCGTGTAGGTCAGAAAAGACGAGGTGAGGGCGATTATGATAAAAATGCAGAATTCAACTTCTTCTTGTCAGTTATTTTCCCTTGCGACCAGTTAAAAATTATGGACTACAACCGTGTGATTGCAGACCTTAACGGCAACACAAGTGAAGAATTCATTGAAAAAATGAGTGAAAAATTTGTAGTTGAAGAAGCAAATGAAAGTCCATATTCACCAAAAGAGCGTCACACATTTGGTATGTACCTTGACAACAAATGGTACAAGGTTACTGCCAAGGCAGAGTTTATTAATGAAAACGACCCTGTGGAATGTCTTGACGTTTCAATTTTACAGAATAACCTTATCACACCAATTCTCAATATCACTGACCCACGCACTGACAAACGCATTGACTTTGTGGGCGGAATTCGTGGTTTGGGCGAATTAGAAAGAAGATGTCGTGAGGGTATGAAACTTGCATTTGCAATGTACCCAACATCCCTTAATGAACTTATGGATATTGCCGATGCAGGTCAGGTTATGCCACCAAAATCAACTTGGTTTGAGCCTAAATTATTGTCGGGCTTATTCATACACAAGCTTTCATAAAACAACAAAAACCTCGTAAGGATTACTCCCTACGAGGTTTTTTATTGTTGAAATTATTTCAATACATCAAGATTTGCTTCGGGTAAATAATAACCCATTACGTAACCCTCTTCATAGATTACATAAACATATCTGCCGTTGTCTTTATGAGTGAGATATCGAGGTACTGCCTTTGCAAGAATTTCTTCTGCCTTTGCAGTATCGGTCACAGATTCAAGTGGATGCTCTACATCTTTATAAACATCTTTGAACATCTGCACCGAATTCACCTTTTCAGTGATGAAATATCCCATCAAATCAACTGCACCATTGTTTACGTCCGTAACCTCGAACACATCAAAACGGTTTATATTCTGTGGGAAGTAGTTTTCAACGCTACCCCAACCGCTGTATTTATCTGCATTGTTCTGTGCGTAAATACTCTTGGCTTCTATCAAAGAAAGGTTTGAATCAGTATATAACAATTCTTTTACCGTTGCCTTAACTGTTGTTAATTCATAACCCTTTGCTTTCAAGAAAGCAATAGTTTCTGTCATTTCGGGATATACGAGAATATACTCACTTGCCAAGCCGATTCGTGGGAATTCCAATTCCTCAACCACATAATCCTCGCCCACATAGCTTAATGTTTCTCCGAATTCACCCAAAGGCTCAACATCACGGTCACTCTCCCAAACCTCATAGCCATGGGTTACAAGAACACCAAGGGGCTTACTGTTATTACGGAAAAGCTGTTCAAAGGTCATTTTTGAAAGGTCATTGTAAAGAGCCTTGCAAAGTTCTTCAATTTCAGGAATCATTTCACTTGTGGGACAATATTCTTCATTGATTTCAACGAGCATATTGCTGTCAATCCACCAATAATTCGCATATTTCAGGTATCCCGTTCTACCGTAATCAATCTCATACATATAGTACTCATCTTCTTTATCAGATGACAAATCATCGGGGGCTTCAATCTTCTCAGGAGATTTCACAAGGTATTCGTTTAAAACATCATCAAAGAATTCAGAGCCGTAAACAAGTTTTGCAAACTCATAATATGTGTCGGGGGAATTGATAACAAAATTACGGAATTTGTATTCGCCGTCTTTATCGATGAATGCAAATGTAACTGTGTTGTAAGCAAGTTTACCGTATTCTTGCTTTTCATTTTTAACAAGGTCAAAAGCCTTTATAATTGCCTCTTTGCCTTCATCTGTTGAGGCTTCAACAAAATTAGGGTCAAGACCTTCATAATAGTAATTGTAATAATCAATTGAGTGATTAAACGGTGCAAGAAGCATTAAATCTACTGAAGCAGTCTTAAGCTCTTCTTTTGCGGGAGTTTTATTGTATGCACCGAAAAATCCAGTTGTTACAACAAGAAGTGCAACACCCACAACACCGACCAATACACCGCACCATTTTAGAGATTTAAGTGTAGCCTTGAGTTTTCTTGTCATTATAAGCTGAATAAGGAAATATGCCAAAAAAGCACACACTGCAAAAACTGAGAAATAAACGACAGGATTAACGTGAAGTATAAATGATTCAACTCCGACAAGTGCAACAAGAATGACTGCAAGAGCTGTGTTTATGCCCCTTGAAATCGGGAAGTGACCAAATGAATTTGCGTGTTCTGCTTTTCTCTTATTAAAAAGACATATGCCAACTACGAGAAGTACAACTGAAATAACTGCCCAGATAATAACGGGAAGAGCAAATCCCATATCAACCTTTAGTATTTCAGGCACTTTGAATTTGTCGGGTGTGGTGTCACGTGTGAGCAATTCAAAAAGTTCGCTTGTTGTTACTCTGTCTTTACCGCCGTATTCGGTTGTGCGAAAATCATTACCGAGGTTCATACCAAATCCCCACGGTGTGAGTAATTGCATCCAATTTCTGTCATAGACATTCGTATAACCTCTTAAAAAGCTTCCGCAAAAACTGAAAAAGCATTGTACCGCTGCAAAGGGAATGAACGTCAATGAAACTGTTGTAAGTGCAGTTTCAAAAATGTTACCGCTAATCATCATTACTGCAGAGCCGATTGCATAGCCCGAAACTCCGCTGACAAAGAAAAGAGAAACAATATATAAGAACAATTTTGTAAGATGTGCCGAAGCACCGAATTCAGCAATATTGATAATGTAAATTATAAGCATTGGCACAAGCACTGCAACAAAAAGTGTTATAAGTGCAGAGATTGTTCTGTTAATAAACATTGTTTTTCTGCTGATACCCTGACTCAAGAACACATTAACCTGCTTTTTACTGAGTACAAAGTAAAATGATTTTACTGCGGTGAGTATTCCGCACATCACCATTCCCATTGGGAAGAAGTTAAATAAATACTGTGTTTCAGAAAGGGGTGAAATAAACATTGTGTACTGATTATGCTCTGTCGCCATTATATATTCTTCACTTGTTACATAACTGATAACGGGTATTGTGAAAAATACAAAAAGCACAATCAATGCAATAGCAGGGAAAAGAATTGAGCCTAAAAGACTGCGTTTAAAATCATTTTTATTCACATTATTTTTCAAAGATTTTTGTGACATCATATTTCTTTTCCTCCATTTCGTTCAAGAATACTTCTTCCATTGTAAGCTGATATTCGTCAATGGCAATCGGAAGAAGTGCGTTAAGCTTCTGCTTTTCTTCAGAAGTAGTTTTATCAAAAATAATCATTGCAACCTTGCCGTCAATATCAAGAGACTTGTACTTGATGTCTTTGAAATCTTTTTCGCTGATTTCACGGTCAAAAATAAGACGGAATTTGCTGTAATTCATTGAAATGTCATAAACTGAACAGTCCATTGTGAGTTTTTTGCCGTTGATGAGTCCCACGTGGTCGCAAAGGTCAGAAAGCTCTGACAAGTTGTGTGATGAAATTACAAGTGAACATTCACTCTCTGCCACATATTCAATGAAAAGTTTCTTTGTTATGTCTTTTTTCTGTGGGTCGAGTCCGTCAAATGTTTCGTCAAGAAGCATATATTTGGGATGTGATGAAAGTGCTAAAATAATTTCAGCCTGTCTTTGCATACCCTTTGAAAATCCTCGAATTTTCTTTTTGGGGTCAAGCCCAAAAACTTCAATAAGATTATTAAGTGTTTTAAAACTGAAGTTGGGGTGATAATCAGCATAAAACTTTGCCATTGAGTTAATTGTTGCGTTCATCGGGAAATAAAGGTCGTCGGGAATATAGAACAAATCTTTACGGATATTGTCATTATCAAAGGTGTCTTCACCGTCAATGAGAACTTTACCGCCCTCGGACTTATATATTCCTGCCGCTGTTTTTAAAAGTGTTGTTTTACCCGCACCGTTATAGCCGATAAGACCATAAATTGATGATGGCTCAATTTTAAATGATATATCTTCAACTGCTGTAAAATCACCGAATTTTTTCGTTACATTTACAAATTCAATCATTTCTTATTCAACTCCTTCAAATATTTCTTTAAGAAGTCCTTCAATCTGCTCACGGTCAGCACCCATAGCCTTTGCATTGACCAACGATGCCTTTACAGCATCTAAAGACTGTTGAAGGTAAATGTTTTGAGAGTCTTTGTCACCGCTTACGAATACACCTTTTCCTGCGATTGTGTAGATAACTCCCTGAGCCTCCAACTCCGACAGTGCGCGCTTGATGGTGTTGATATTTAAGCCCAGTTGCGCTGAGAGTTGTCTTAAAGACGGTAGCTGGTCGTCTTTTTTCAGCACTCCCCTTGTAATGTCAAGAACAATCTGTTCTTTAATCTGTTCATAAATGGGGGTTCTGGAATGATAATCAAGAAAGATATTCACGGTGTATCACCTCCTGTTCAACTGTACTAACTGTGCTATTTCAATTAGTACAGTTTGATAATACAGTATATTTTTACCAATGTCAATAGTTTTTTATAAAAAATTCTTTTCTTAATAAAATCTTAAAAAAATAATGGCGGACCCCCTCAGTCACCTTACGGTGACAGCTCCCCTTTCAAGAGAGCCGAGAAGACCCCGCCTTACCATAGTTATTTAGTTTTTGTTGATAGATTATTTGCTTCGCTCAGAATGATACAGAAAGTTTATTCCTTTTCTTCCTTTAACTTTTTATGATGTCTTATTCTTACCGCAAGAATAATTGCACCCGTAATCAGCACCATTGCAAGTACCGCACAAGAAATTGCAGTTGTTACAACGGGTGGAATATATGGTGAAATTATATCGGTTTCGGGCAACTCGTAAAGTGCCGACCCGTCATTTTCGCCATATGGAATACGAATTACACTCACCGAATATGTGCCCACATCATAAGTCACTTTATTGTCTGTAACCGTTAAATCTGACTGTACGGGAGCAACGTGAAGATTCTCGCCCACCTCATTGCAAGCAGCTTTAAATGTTTCTGACATATATTGCACTGTTGGGTTGTTCACATTTTGGAAGCCATCAATATTGAAATCAAAACGGAATTTTTTGTTTGTACTGTTAACAAGTTTCACATAAATTACTTGTTCTTTTGTATCAACCGTTGTCACTTGATAAATTCCGTCTTCTTCCATATCAAAATCAGTTGAAATATAATTTGTGCCATAGTTATTTGAGAACAGCATTCTCACGTAATAATCGGGAGTAAGCACAACTCTTTGCGATGTAAACCAAATGAGATTGGGGTCCCAGCATTGTGCGTTATATTTTGCAAATGTTGGTGCATAAGCAATCATACTTACCACGTCAGAATTACGTTCAATACCCGTTAAGAATGCCGCATTCTCAATTGCCGCCCAAATATTGCTCTTGGTCTGGATTGTGCCCACACCGTCTGCCTTTGGTGCATATTCGCCCACCATTACCTTTGCTGAACTACGCTCATATCCGTCATAATGATTGGTGCTTTCAAAGAGTTTACCGCCCGATGTGTAATAATGCTCGTCAACGATTGTATCACGATAATTTGTATTCACATTTGACCATGCTGTGTCAAAATCTTCACCCTGCCCGGAATGTCCCGATGAGGTGATTATTGTAATATCGGGGAACTTTTCTTTGATTGCTCTATAAACCGCATCAAAATTACGCCAATAAACATTACCCCAGTTTTCATTACCTATTGCAATATATTTCATATTGAACGGGTCTTTATGTCCGTTTTCTGCACGAACAGCACCCCACGGGGTAGTTTCATCACCATTTGCGTATTCAATTAGGTCAAGTATATCCTGCAAATAGGCATCAAATTCGGGTGTACCGGGACGAAGTGCGATTGTGTCGAGATACTCCTGCCATTCTTCCTCTAAAATCTTACCGCTTTGATATTCGCCGAATTTAACATTGTAATTTGAACGACTTTGACAAATAATTCCCGAATTCACAACGGGCACGGGTTCTGCACCAAGACTGTCACAAAGTGTAAAATATTCGTGATAACCCATTGAATTTGTATTGATATAATATCTGCCATTAGCATCATCCCGCCAGAGATTACCGCTCTGCTGACGATTTTCTAAAGGACCTAAAGTGGATTTCCAGTTATAAAGATTTTCTATTGAAGTACCCTCAGCAAGACAACCACCGGGAAAACGGATAAATTTAGGTGAAAGGTCTGCCAATGCGTTATATAAATCATTACGAAGGCTTACATATTTCCACTCGTCACTGTCATAACCAAAACTACTTGTTGAAACGAGGGACGCAAAATCCATATAAAATGTACCGTCACCGTCAATGCTTAAAAGCATTGCACCGTCAGCAGTTACGTCCGACACAATCTGAAGACTAATTTTAGTCCAGTCATCACAACCATCAAGATTAAACTGATATTTTTCTTTATTACCGTTTGCCAATAGTGAAAGAGTTAACGCACCTTCAAAATCAACGTTTTTGAAATATGCCGAGAAATCATAGGTTTCACCTTTTTTAAAGCCCATATCCGCAGTATTTTGCTTTTTATTGTTGGGCTTATAGGTCTTGTAATCATAAAGCTCTGTGTATCCGTTATTTTTGATTGCACCTTCGCCGTCAACAGTTACCTTGAGATAATTAGTGTTATTTTCATTGAGCCCGTCAGTATTGAGCACTTCGTGGTCTTTTGCATTGATAACCCAACCCGCAGTTTTATTACTTTCATACTCAAAAGAGTTATTGTTGACGAGGTTAGAAACAAGTCCGCCATCAGCCGTGTAGCTTATATCCTCAAGAAAAGCACCATACAACAAATCGCTCATTTCATAAGAAATATTCTTTGCCGAAATGTTGATAGTGGGGTTTATTTTTTCAGAAACAGTTGAGCCTGAAAAAACAAAAGTTACAGAAAATACAAGCATTATTGCAAGAAAAAATGCTGCAAATCTTTTCATTGTTTCACTCCTCACCAAATTGATACTTAACTACACTATATTTTACCAATAAAAGAATAATATGTCGAGTAATTTTTACAAAAATTTTATACAATATATATGATTTTTCACAATTGTTTTTTTCACAATTACGATATATAATTAAACTAATGGAAATTTATGAAAAATCGGGGACAAATTTATGGCAAAAAAGAAAATCTATACCATAGCGAATGCTCATCTTGACACAATCTGGAGTTGGGACTTTGAAACAACCGTAAGCAAGTATATTTACAATACGCTTAACGAGAATTTTCAACGTTTTGAAAAATATCCGCAATATCAGTTTAATTTTGAGGGCTCATACCGTTATGAGTTGATGAAAGAATATTATCCTGATATGTGGGAAAAGATGAAATCATATATCGCAGAGGGTAAGTGGAATGTGTGCGGAAGTGCCTTTGAAAATGGCGACGTGAATGTACCCTCACCCGAAGCTCTTTTTAGAAATATTCTTCTTGGAAATGAATACTTTGACAAAAACTTTGGCAAACGCAGTTGTGATATTTTCTTGCCCGACTGCTTCGGCTTTGGCTTTGCCCTGCCGTCAATAATGCACCACGCAAACCTTAAAGGATTCACAACGCAGAAACTCACTTGGGGCTCAGCTTACGGAATTCCTTTTGACATTGGCAAATGGTATGGTGTTGACGGTAATTATGTTTATGCAAACACAAATCCCGGTTCATATGACAAAACTCTAACTAAAATACGAGATAATGAAAATGTTATTAAAAAACTTAAAGAAAATGACAAATATTCACTTGATATGACTGCACTTTTTCACGGTGTCGGTGACCGTGGCGGTGCACCAAAAGAGCCGTCAGTAAAAACAGTTTGTAACGAGATTACTAAAAATAAAGAAAGTGATATTGAAGTATTGTCAGCCCCCGCTGACCAGATTTTCCGTGACCTTGATAAATTGCCCGACGATATAAAACAAAAATTGCCCGTATGGAATAACGAGCTTGTAATGACTAACCACGCAGTTGGCGGTTATACATCACGTGCAATCGGTAAACGTTGGAACAGACGTAACGAAGAAATTGCAGATATGGCAGAACGTGCCTGCGTTACCGCAACAACTGTTAATGGTTATGATTATCCCCAAGAAACTCTCACAAAGGCTTGGAAAAGAGTTATTGCCCATCAATTCCACGACGATTTGCCCGGCACTTCAGTTCAACGTGCATACAGAAGAAGTTGGAATGACTATGCAATGTCGCTCAATCAATTCACAAATGAATATGAGGGTGCAGTGAAATCAATCACATCAAGACTTGACACCTCATTTGTAAAAGGCACTGCAATTGTAATAAACAACCCTATGGAATATGAAAGAACGGGTGTTGTAGCAATAAAAGTTCCTACAAAATTATGCGGTAAAAACATAACTTTACTTGACAGTAATGAAAAAGAATACCCCGCACAGATTAAAGAGGTTAAAAACGGTACTACAACAATTCTTGTGTGCGTTACTGTTCCGCCCATGGGGTACAAGGTTTTCGATTTGAGAAACAGAAAGTGCAATATTAAATCAAAGCTTTCTGCCTCAATTCAGATGCTTGAAAATGAAAAATATAAGGTAAGTTTTAATAGTAACGGTGATATTTCTTCAATCTTTGATAAAGAGTTGCAAAAAGAAATTCTTAAAAACCCCGTTATAACAGGCATTTTTGATTACAACGGCAGTAAGGATTGGCCCGCTTGGGAATTAAACTATGAAGAACTCAACCGTGAGCCACAGAATGTGACAAAAATCAAAACAATCAAGGTTGTTGAAAACGGACCTTGCAGAGTTGCACTTGAAATTGTTAAGACATTCGGTGACAGCACATTTACATCAATTGTGGCTTTAAGCCGTGGCGGTAAAACTGTTGAGGTATATACCGAAGCGGAATGGCGTAGCAAACGTCATCTTGCAAAAGAAATTTTCTCATTTACTGCTCAAAGTCCCGTTGCAACCTATGACTTGGGTCTTGGTGCGATTAAACGTGGCAATATGAACGAAAAACTCTTTGAAGTACCTGCACAGAAATGGGCAGACATCACTGACGACAGTGAAAATTATGGTGTATCGGTAATTAGCGAATGTAAATACGGTTGGGATAAATTTGACAATAACACACTTCGTCTTACACTTATGCATACGCCTCTTAAAAACTACAAGGTTGACAGTATGCAGTCAATGATGGAATTGGGTCTTAACAGATATTCTTATGCAATTTACTCGCACAAAGGTATTGTTGACCACAATACACAACTTGAGTCAAGAAATTTTGTTATGCCAATGGCATCTTTCATTGTTTCAAAGCATAGCGGTAACTTGGGTAGTGAATACTCATTCGGTGCACTTTCTGGTAATGCAATTCTCCGTGCAATGAAAAAGGCAGAGAACAGTGATGAAATCGTTGTGCGTATAGGTGAAAGCGAAAAGAAAGCACAAAAAGATATTGCACTCTCGCTTGATTGTGAAATTCTTTCTGCAAGAGAGATTTATGCATCTGAAGAGCATATTTCTGACTTTTCACTTACGGACGGTAAGCTTATTTTCGACCTAAAGCCCTATGAAATAAAATCATTTGCACTTAAAGTAAAAAAGACAAAAACAGAAATTAACACAAAATCACCACTTAATATTATGGGTAATGTGAATGCATTTTCAACAAATGCCCAACCGTCAGGTGATTTGCCAATAATCAACAAGACAATCCCTTGCGAAATTACACCTGAAACAATCTCTTCAAATGGTGTTGAATTCTTTTTACCAAAGAATAACAAGGGTATGCTTTGTGGCGGTCAGAGTATTCTTCTGCCCAAAGATACAAAGAAAGTTCATCTTCTTGTTGCATCTCTGGGCGGTGACAAGCTTGTTAAAATCAATGACCGTGCATACAAAATCAATGATATTACTGAATATTACGCAGGTTGGGATTTATATGATTTCAAAGAAGTAGCCTTTACAAAGCAGGGTAAATTAGGTTATGAATTCACTCACTCGCACACAAAAAATGGTGACGCTCAATGTGAGCAATTATTCTTCTGGCACATTGAAGTTGCTACCGAGGGTGCAAATATTATCAGTTTTCCCGTTGATAACAGTGTTCTTGTGATTTCGGCAGTTGCCGACTCTGACACAACAGAATGTAAAATCGCCTGCGACCTATATGATAAGATTGAAGACAGAGTTTTTGATTATAAAGAGAATATCAAAGAAAAATTCATATATTTTAACAGTAAAAACTCATATCTGCTCAATGACAAGGGCGGAGCAATAAAACACAGAAATAAGGGAAGGAGAAAATAAACTATGACTGAAAACAAAGGCGACATCCGTTATGTGGGTGTCAAAGAAACCTTGGCTTATGGTATCGCAAATGCAGGTCAATGCTTTGGCTATAATATTATTGCGGGTAGTTATCTTTCACTTTTCTTTGTAAAAGTATTTGGTGTGCCACCCGAAGCCGTTGCAGCAATGATGTTATTTTTAGGTCTTTGGGACACATTCAACGACCCGCTTATGGGCTCAATTGTTGACAAAACCCGAACAAGATACGGAAAACTGCGACCATATCTTTTAATAGTGCCCATTCCTTTGGGTATTGCCACAATATTGCTTTTTTCAGGTCCGCAAATTCTTGGCGACAAGGTTGAAGATGTTTCAAAAATCATTTATATGTTTGTTACATATTTCTTATGGGAACTTTTCTACACCTTGGGCGATGTACCATTCTGGGGAATGAGTGCAGCAATCAGCCCCTCACCCTCTGACCGCACAAGAGTTATTTCTTCTGCCCGATTCATCTCAGGTATTCTCGGCGGTATTTCAACACCGATACTCACAGTTCTTATGGATTTAAGTAACAAGGGTTCTATTCCCCTTTCTCTTTCACAAGTTTTCTTGCTTATGTCCATTCTTTCAGCAACTTACGGTATGGGACTTTTTTCACTCGCAGGTTTTTGCACAAAAGAAAGAGTTGTTCAAACAATCAAAGAACCAAGTGTGCTTGACGGATTCAAGGCTCTTATAAGAAACAAACCCCTGCTTTTAATAGTTATGGGTAATGTTCTTTCTGCAATAAGCGGTATTGGTGGATTTTTTCAGGCATATTACTATTCAGAGGTTGTGCAAATGAATTCACTCACCATTATCATTACACTTCCGGGTACAATTTTAGGATTTGTCACATATCTGCTCATTCCTAAAATCAAACAGAAATTCGATAACCGTCAAATCATCTTCCTTAATGGTTTTGTAAGACTTATTATGGGTACAATCGTCTTTTTGATTGGTTTTAAATGCTTTACAAATCTTTGGGTAGTAGTACCGCTTTTAATGGTTCAAAATCTTCTTTTCTCTTTCTTTAACACAATCAATATGGTTATTCCCACTGAAATGATTGGTGATACAATTGACTATATGGAATGGAAAACAGGCGAAAGAAATGAAGGTGTTTCATTCTCTGTACTTACATTTGTAGGCAAACTCACAGGCTCAATTTCGGGTACAATAGGAAATTTACTTCTTCCTGTTATTGGTCTTTCATTCGTTGAAATCAGCGCAACAGAAACAATGACTGTTAAGGCTTATGAATATACCGATACTCTTATTTGGGGTATGTTCACATTAGCCCCCGCTATTTTAGGTCTTCTTCCGCTTATTCCGTATATTTGGTATGACCTTACAGGTGACAAGCTACAACAAGTCCGTGAAGAGATGGCAGAACGCAGAAAAATTCTTTCTGCACAGGTTTCTGGAGGTGGCGAAAATGAGTAATAGATGTCCTAAATGTAATGAAAAACTCTCACCATTATATATGAAACAGAATTGTCCCAAATGCAACACAAACCTTGTTTATTATGATTTGGATAACAGACTAAAAGCCGACCACGAACAAGCAATGAAAGAACAAGAAGCAGTTGATAGAGTTCTTAACAATATCAAGACTTCTGCTTTCGGCGGTGCAGTGCAGATTATTCGCTTTGTTCTAATGTTTTCACCGCTTTTGTGGATGTGTCTTCCAATGTTTAGAGCAAATGACGGCGAAAGCATCACACTAATAAGTGTCATTATGGGTATAATTAATGGTAATTTTGATTTTTCTGATTTATCTTATTTGTTCCCGTTTGTTACAATGGTGTGCATTATTCTTTTCTCACTTATGGTGATTATTTCATCACTTTTTTCATTGGGTGAAAAGGCACTTTTTAGAAACGAAATTTTCAGTTCAATCAATATTATTGTGTTACTAATATGTATTGTGCTTACTAAAATTATTGGTGGTGCAACATTCCAGATTGGTGCATTGATAGTAATTCTAACTTATGTTGCAGAAATGTTGTTACATAAGCTCGTTGATAAAGGAATTAATAGATAAATTTAAAAAGGGACAAAAAATTGTCCCTTTTTTATTGCATTTTTTCCATAATATGATAAAATTAATTTCAATAAGTTTTAAATCAACGTGAGGTGTAGAAAAATGATTCTTCATATTTTTGACAACGCTGAACAAATCGGCAAAGCGGTTGCAGATATGATTTGTGACCAGGTTAATGAAAAGCCAAATTCAGTTTTGGGCTTCGCTACAGGTGCTTCACCAATCCCTACATACAACCATCTTGTTAAAGCATACAATAAGGGTAAAGTAAGCTTTAAAGATATTACAACCTTTAACCTTGATGAATATTGCAATTTACCCCAGAGCGATAAAAACAGTTATTACACATTTATGCACGAAAATCTTTTCAATCACATTGACGTTAAAGAAGAAAACGTTAATTTCTTGAACGGCAACGCAGAAGATGCAGATGCAGAATGTCAGCGTTATGATGATTTGATTACTGAAAATCAGATTGATATTCAACTTTTGGGTGTTGGCAGAAACGGTCATATCGGCTTTAATGAACCATCAAACAAATTCACAAAGGGTACATTTAAAGTGCGTCTTACACAGAGCACTATTGATGCTAACTCAGTTTATTTTGATGAGGACACAATGCCTCACTTTGCACTTACAATGGGTACGGTTTCAATTATGAAGTCAAAACAGATTGTACTTATTGCAACCGGCAGAAGTAAGCAGGACGCAATTTACGGTATGGTAAATGGTGATATTACACCCGCTTGTCCCGCATCAGTTCTTCAGCTTCACCCCAATGTGCATATTTTCCTCGACAAAGCCGCCGCAGGAAGATTATAATTGAATATAAAAATTTTGACCGAGTAGTTCTTTTCTACTCGGTCTTTTTTGTATGCCCTACATTATACACCTATGCCAATTGTAATGATTTCAAATGGTTTGTATTCTACTACGTCTGTTTCATCAATTACATCTTCAAGGAAGTTGAGAAGCTTAACCTTGCCACCAAGCCTAATTTTACCACGGCGGCCATTCTGCTCTGAAAGACGCACAACAATCATATTGCCCTCTTCACTCATCTTCATTGTCTGCATATAGAGTTCACCAAATGAGTTTTCGCAGGTCAAATCCGCTTTTCCCAATGGCACATTATATTCAAAGGCGATATTGTTAATTTCTGCCTTAATGAAATCATCACCGTGGGGGTAAATCATATAGGCAAACTCGTGATGTCCAAGGTCACTTGTAACATCGGGACGAATTGTTGCACGCAGAAGGCTTAAACTCATTGAATTTTCAAGAAGTCCAACACCATATTTTGAGTCATTGATAAGGGCTACACCGCCGTCAGTTTCTGCCATATCAACCCATTTATGATGGCAAACCTCAAAACGAGCCTGTTGCCAAGTGGTATTTCTATGAGTTTCTCTTTCTACAAAACCTGCACTTGTGTCGCATATCGCCTTACGAGTAAGCACATTACAATCAAACTGTGCCTTTGCAAGTACGTGCTTTTCATTCCAATCAACTATGTTTTCAACCTCAATACCACGGGACTGACGGAATACACGAATAATTCTTTTCCAAGTGCTCTTTTCAGTTGCAAGAGTGCAAGAAAAAGACACAACCTCTGAATTTTTTTCAATAGTTTTAAGAGGTGAAACAATCTTAATTTCAACTTCACGGTCTTTATAATTTGGCAAAATATCCCACGCATCATAAACACCGGGGTTATCCTTATAAAGCTTGAGCTTATTGAATTCACCATTCACCCATTCACGTTGTAACTCTTTGTCATAAAGGCTTTCAATACTACCATCAGTATTAAACACGATTTCATAGAATGGTGTAACAACCTTTTCACCGATTGTAAGCCATTCGTCACTTGTTTCATCAGGGTAAATATCACCGCAAGAAAGTGGCGGAAGATTTGGAATTACCCAATTACCCTTTTTACCGTAACGGGTACTGTTACCAAACTCATTTTCTACGAATGTGAGATGCTTACGTGGGAAATTAAGTGAATTGAAATACTGCTCACCCGTGCCTATAATCTTATTAACTCTTTGTTCAATTTCTTCATAATCTGCCATAGCATCACGATAAACGGGTGTGATATGACTACCGGGAAGAATATCGTGGAATTGGTTTATTAAAAGTTTCTTGTAAATTTCACGGATTTCTTCGTGTGGGTACTTTGCACCTTTTAAATGACGAAGAGTTGAAATAATTTCTGCCTCACGGAGTTTATATTCAAGCTGTCGGTTATATCGTTTCATTTTGGACTTTGTAGTGAATGTACCACGGTGCATTTCAAGATAAAGCTCGCCGTCCCACTTCGCAAGATTTTTGTTATCCTTTAAATTCTTTTCAAGGAATTCTTGACCACCCATATGCTCGGTTTTCGGCATAATTGAAAGTTTGTTGAAACGGTGCATAACCTCAATCATTTCTTCGGTACAACCGCTACCGCCGTCACCGTAGCCAAACATTGACATTGTTTGTCCGCCCTGATTCTTGTCTTGATATGCCTCCCAATTCTCTTGAATCTGCGACGGCATATTCCAAGTTATGAAATGTGTAGGCGGTACGCAAGCATAAACCTCGCTACCGTCAATACCCTTCCAAATAAAGTTATTATGAGGGAAACGATTTGTATCATTCCAAGTTGACATTTTGTTTGATACAAAGTAGTCAACACCACTCTTTTTGAGAATTTGTGGCAAAATCCAAGAGTTACCGAAAACATCGGGCAACCAACAGTTTTTAACAGTCTTACCGAATTTTTCACGGAAATAGTGCTGACCGTACATAAATTGACGGATTAAGCTTTCTGCACAAGGAATATTGCAGTCCGGCTCAACATACATAGCGCCTACGGGCTCAAACTGACCGTTTGCAATTTTCTCTTTTAATTCCGCAAAAACATCGGGATAATACTTTTCAAGCATTTCATAAGTAAAGGCTTGAGTATGAGTATATTTGAAATCGGGGTATCTGTCCATTAAACGCAACTGAATAAGAATTGTGCGTAAATTCTTCTGTACAGAGTGAATTCTTCGCCAATAATATGCAATATCAAGGTGAGAATGAGCAACAAGTGCAACATCACCGTTACCCTTGTAATCATCATTCGAATAGATTACGTCATCAATATATTTCTTTGCACTTGCAACATCTTCATTTTTCAAATCATCAAAATCAATGAGATTAAGTGCGTTGTTGATTTCACGGTTTAAGAAGTTGCGGTAATCTTCATTAAAAAGGTCGCTCTTTGCAATATCTAAAAGAAGTTCAAGGTCATAAACAAGGTCAAGAACCGTATGATTGATTGTTGCTAAATAAGCACCCTCGAAAATTTGACGGCAACCACGTACTGAAAGTGACTCGGGGTTTCGCTCATCATCGGGCTTTGAACGGTTGTAGCCTTCCATTTCAAAATGAAGGTCTCTTGCACCATTAAGATATGGAGTGAGCAAAATTCTGTCACGGTTGGGGTCAACACCGCCAACATATTTACCGTTAACCTTTACTATAATTTCTGCGGCAGTCTTAAGTGAAAACCAGAGCTCTTTGCCCAACAAATGTGTTGGAATTTCCACATCAGCCTCAAAGAATGCCGTTCCGTCGGGGGTAAAGTACATATCACCCTTGCGAAGATTTCGCCAGCCCTCAGGATAATACTCATACTGCATTTCTGCAACCTGACGAGCATCACGGACTTTAAGGTTTTCTATCTCATATTTTTCACCATATATGTATCTTTTAAGCCAACCGAAGCGTAAATCTGTCCATTCTTCAGGACGCATACTTCTTCTGACTACTTTAATATGTGCCATTGACCAAATCCCCCTTTAGTCCTTATCCCAGAAGAATGGTTTTTTCTTCTGTGCAATAACTTTTACACATTCGCCCATATCTCGCATAACTTCGCTTTCAATCCAAGCAAGGCAACGGTCAACAATTAAGCATTTTGAACATTCACCCTGCAAAAGCACAGTGAGTTCACCATTTTCGTATGATATAAAATCAATTTCGCCACCATCACCCTGAAGCTTTGGTTTAATTATTGTATTTATGTAATCTTTCATAATTATCCCTCAATTACATTTTTTAAGATTGTGCGGATATTTTCTAATTTATCTGTTGCAACTGTCTTTGTTTCGCCACACATTGAGTAATAAACCTTGAGCTTGGGCTCTGTGCCTGATGGACGAATTGCAATCCAACTGCCGTCTGTAAATGTGTATTTAAGCACATTTTCTTTAGGTAAATCGTCAATGCCCTTTGAGTAGTCAAGAACATTTTTGATATTATCAAAGAGGGACTTGCCATTTTCACGCATATTTGTCATAATGCTTTGAATTTTTTCTGCACCGTCCTTGCCCTTAAGCACAAAAGTATCAAGTGCATCAAGATAGAAGCCATATTTTGCATAGATTTCATTGAGTGCGTCAACAAGTGTTCTGCCGTTATTCTTGTGGTACGCAGCCATCTGACAGATGAGCATTGAAGAAACAACTGCGTCCTTATCCCTTGCGTGAGTGCCCACAAGATAGCCGTAAGACTCCTCATAACCGATTACAAATTCTTTGTCACCGTTGATTTCATAACGACCAATTTGGTCACCGATATACTTAAAGCCTGTGAGTGTATCAACAATCTGTAACCCGTAGTTTCTCGCAATATCTGCACCAAGTTCACTTGTAACAATAGTTTTAACAAGGGTTGATTTTTCGTTTAATTCGTTCTTTTTGTGTGAAAGCACGAAATCAACAAGTAATGCACCAATTTGATTACCCGTCATAAGCACATACTCACCATTATGTAAAACCGCAGTACCAACACGGTCGCAGTCAGGGTCAGTACCAATAACAAAATCGGCATTTTCTTCTTTTGCCTGTGCTATTGCAATTGTGAGTGCGTCTTTTTCTTCGGGATTGGGTGAACGGACTGTACTGAAATTACCGTCGGGCAATTCCTGTGATTTTACAATTGAAACGTTCATTCCCTCAAGCGCTTTACGTACAGGAATGTTACCTGAACCGTGAAGTGCTGTGTAAACAATTTTTATGTCTGACTTTTCTTCGTAAATTGATTGTTTTTTAACTTCTTTAATGAATTCATTAAGCACATTTTCACCGATTACAACGATTTTATCGTCAGCAACTGCCTTCTCAAAATCATCAACTGCAATTGCTTTTAAATCAGTAACTGCATTTACAAATTCGATAACCTGACTTGCAAACTGTGGTACTAACTGACAACCTTTTTCGTCATAAATTTTATATCCGTTATATTCCTTTGGGTTATGACTCGCAGTAAGCACAATACCACCGTTACAGCCTAAATACTTCGCAGTAAATGAGAGTACGGGGGTGGGCATAAGTGTGTCGTAAATATACACCTTAATTCCATTAGCAGACAAAACTCCTGCCGCTATTTGTGAAAAATATTGTGAATTATTTCGTGAGTCATAGGCAATTGCAACGCTGATGTCCCCGTCAAAACGGCTCTTGAGATAATCTGCATAGCCCTTTGTTGCCTTTGCGATTGTGTAGCGGTTCATTCGGTTAGGACCTGCACCCATAATGCCACGAAGTCCGCCCGTGCCGAATTCTAATTCTTTATAAAATCTGTCTTCAATTTCTTTTTC
>JAZNZJ010000093.1:0-44836 GCA_045594885.1 Candidatus Fimenecus sp.
CGCCTGCGTTTGCAGTTTCCGCAGCGGGGGAGTTTGTCATATCTGCACAACACTCGGTCGCGTACAAAAAAAAGAAGCTCTCCCGAAAATCGAGAGAGCATAAATAACAAATGAAATGTTATCTCTTTGAGAACTGTCGCAGCGTTAAGAAAACATTCCGGTGGAATGTTTTTAGCTGTGACCGCAACGGCTGTGCCGTGAGGACCCGAAGTGGCTGACAAAAAAAAACACACCTCCGAAAACTCGGAAGTGTGTAATAAGCGATAAACTGATTATCTCTTTGAGAACTGAGGTGCACGACGAGCGCCTTTGAGACCGTACTTCTTTCTTTCCTTCATTCTTGGGTCTCTTGTTAAGAAACCTGCCTTCTTGAGAGCTGGGCGAAGGTTTTCATCATACTGAAGAAGTGCACGTGCAACACCGTGACGGATAGCACCAGCCTGACCTGTAACGCCACCACCGTTTACACGGCATACGATATCGAACTTATCAGCTGTTCCTGTAAGAGCAAGAGGCTGACGAACGATGAGTTTAAGTGTTTCAAGACCGAAATAATCGTCGATATCTCTGTCATTGATTGTGATTTTGCCTGTACCTGCATATACACGTACACGAGCTACTGATTTCTTTCTTCTACCTGTACCGTAGAAAAATGGACTTGTTTCGTACATTTAAATAGCCTCCCTTTCTTAGAATTCTCTTGTTTCTGGCTTCTGAGCAGCATGCTTGTGCTCTGCACCACGGTAAACACGAAGACGTGTAAGTGCCTGACGGCCGATTACTGTATCAGGAATCATACCCTTAACTGCCTTTGTTACTGCGAACTCTGGCTTTGTCTTCATAAGAGTCTTATACTTAACTTCTTTCATGTTACCAACATAACCTGTGTGATGATAGTACATTTTCTGTTCAAGCTTGTTACCTGTAAGAACAACCTTTTCTGCATTGATGATGATTACGTGGTCACCACAGTCTGCATTTGGTGTGAATGTTGGCTTGTGCTTACCTCTGAGGAGCACTGCAGCTTCAGCAGCTACTTTACCAAGAGTTTTGCCTGCTGCGTCAAGCACATACCAGTTACGGGTAATGTCGCCTTTTTTTGGCATATAAGTTGACATAGAACTTATCCTCCCATAAAATTAATTTTCATTGCTCGAAGATTATAACAAAGCAAAATATAAAAGTCAACACATTTTTTTGAATTTTTAATGAGATAAATACAAATCTCTATTTTTCTCTTTTTTTCTTATTTTTTCATATATTTTTCTATTTTATTATTTTTAAAAATATTTGTTTACATTTTACTAATATTGATATAAAATGTTGGTAAAGTATTACAATAAACAAAACGTGGTGGAATCCATTCACCGCAAGCGGTTCACCTCCCTTTAATAAAGGAGGTTGTTGAGAGGTTATTATGCAGAAATTGTTAAGTCTTGTTCGTGCAGGTATTGATAAATACAATATGATTGAAGACGGTGACAGGATTGCTGTCTGTGTTTCAGGTGGCAAAGACAGTGTCGTTATGCTTTTATGCCTTATTAATCTCAAGATTTTTTACCCTAAAAAATTTGAACTCTGTGCTGTAACTCTTGACCCGCAATTCAACAATGAATGTGCCGATTATTCTGAAATTGAGGAAATCTGCAAAAAACACGATATACCATATATAATAAAGAGAACCGAACTCTATCACATTATATTTGAAGAGCGAAAAGAGAGTAATCCTTGTAGTTTATGCGCCCGAATGCGTCGTGGACTTTTACACGACACCGCAAAAGAATTGAATTGCAATAAAATTGCATTGGGACATCATATGGACGATGCGGCTGAAACCTTTATTATGAATTTATTCGGCAACGGCAGGGCTGAATGCTTCTCACCTGTTTCATATCTTTCAAGAAAAGATTTATATATGATTAGACCAATGATTTTTGCATTTGAAAACGATATAACGAGAGTGGCAAATAAAGAGAATGTGCCCATAGTTGAAAGTCGTTGTCCCGCTGACGAAAAGACAAACCGTGAAGACACAAAAAAACTGCTTTTAGAATTAGAAAAGAGATACCCTGCACTCCGCCAAAAGATTGTTGGGGGTATGCAACGTGGAAATATTAGCGGCTGGGGAATTGACGAAGGCTGAATTCGTAATGCTTAATGCGTAATTATTTCATTCCTTTCCCTTAAAGCAAAAACAATACACTTTTACAATACCAAATTATGTATAAAATTGTTGAAATCGGTATAACAATATGATAAAATTATACTAATATAAAAAGGGAGGGTTTAAAATGGATATCCTTAACAGAAAGCTTATTAAAGCAGAGGCAAAAGCATTTATAAGTCAAGACAAAAAATGGCTCACAATGGGTCTTGCTTGTCTTCCTTTAATGTTGATTAACGAAGCTTTATCGGGCAAATTTAATTTCGCAATCAATTTCAATGAAAATGGTGATGTTTCTTCTTCAAACTTTTCAAGCGGTACCAGTATTATAACTTGGTTACTTCTTCCCTTTATGGTTGGTATGGCAGGTTATTTTCTCAATCACCTCCGCGGTGCAAATCCTGATTGGAAGAGTCTTTACCGTGAGGGTCTTGATAATTACGGTAACTATCTTAAAGTTACTATTATAACAGAAATTATCACAGTTTTATGGACACTTTTATTCATTGTTCCCGGCATTATAAAAATGCTCGAATACTTTTTTGTAAATCAAATAATTCACGATAACCCTGACTTAGACCACAAAGAAGCTAGGGATTTAAGCAAACGAATGACTGACGGTTTCAAACTTGACCTTTTTGTTATGGAACTTTCATTCTTCTTTTGGATTTTGCTCGTTGGTCTTACATTCGGTATTGCGTATATCTATGTTGCACCTTATATGAATTGCACAGTTGCAATGTATTATGAAAATCTTAAACACAATGCAATTACAACCGGTGTGGCAAGACCTGAAGAATTTGGTATTCTTCCCATTCAGGAAGAAACAACAGAAAACGGATATGAAATCCCCGTTGTTCCTTCATATGCAGAAGAAATTGTTACAGAACCTTCAGTAGAAGTTATTGAAGAGAATTCTGAAGAAATAAGAGAAAATCCTGTTGTCGAAGATGAAATAATTGAAAACACAGTTGTTGAAGAAAACGTCGAAGAAGATACAGATACAGAAGAATAAAATCGAGAATCGGGCATTTAAAATTTTAGTGTCCGATTCTATTATCATATTTTGGAGGCATTTATATGAAATATGTTGTTGTTTTATATGACGGAATGGCGGACTATCCCGTTCCTCAGTTTGACGGCAAAACGCCAATGATGTTGGCAAATAAACCAAACTTTGATGCACTTGCTAAAAAAGGTACAGTTGGTCTTGTTAAAACCGTACCCGACGGAATGAAGCCCGGTAGTGACGTTGCAAATATGAGTGTTATGGGATTTGACCCATCAATTTACTATACCGGCAGAAGTCCACTCGAGGCTGCAAGTATTGGTGTTGACCTTAAAGACACCGATGTTACACTCCGTTGCAATATCGTTACTCTTTCTGATGAAGAAAACTATGAAGACAAAACAATGGTTGACTACTGTGCAGACGATATTTCGACTGCAGAAGCTGAAAAGATTATTGCAACAGTACAAGAGCATTTTGGTAACGATATTTACAAGTTTTACAGTGGCGTAAGCTACCGTCATTGTCTTGTATGGAATAACGGAACAACAGATTTAGGAAATATGACTCCCCCACACGATATTTCAGGCAGAGTTGTTGGCGAATATCTTTCAACAAGCGAAAACGCAACTGATTTAATCAGAATGATGAAAGAGAGTTATGATTTACTTAAAGACCACCCTGTAAACCTTGAGAGAATCAAAAACGGCAAACGTCCTGCTAACTCAATTTGGCTTTGGGGCGAGGGCAAAAAGCCTGCACTTTCACCATTTGAAGAGCTTTATGGCATCAAGGGTGCAGTAATTTCTGCGGTTGACCTGCTTAAAGGTATCGGCAAATGTGCAAAAATGGAAACGCCCGACGTGGAGGGTGCAACGGGATACATTGACACCAACTTTGTTGGCAAGGCACAGGCTGCAGTTGAGTCACTTAAAAACGGTTGTGACTATGCATATATTCACATTGAAGCCCCCGACGAATGTGGTCACAGACGTGAGGCTGAAAACAAAGTGCGTGCAATTGAGATTATTGACGAGCAGGTACTCCCGATTATATTTGACGGATTAAAGGATTATGATGACTACAAGATTATGATTCTTCCCGACCACCCAACACCTATTGTTACTGCAACTCATGCATCCGACCCCGTACCATTTATGATTTATCATAAGAATAATGAGGTAAATGGTGTCGATACAATCAATGAAGAAACTGCAAAGGCAACGGGACTTTTCGTTGAAAGTGGCGTAGCACTTATGAAGAAATTTTTGGAGGACTGATTAAAATGGCATATAAAATAGAAACTAACTGCGTACAGGGAGCTTACAGACCAAAAAATGGTGAACCAAGAGTGCTCCCTATCAATCAGAGTACAACATTCAAATATGATACAAGTGAGGCTATGGCAAAGCTTTTTGACCTTGAGCCAGGCTATATGTACACCCGTCTTGCAAACCCTACAAGTGATGCGGTTGCACAGAAAATCACAATGCTTGAGGGTGGTGTTGCAGGTGTACTCACATCTTCAGGTCAAGCTGCAAACTTCTTTTCGCTCATTAATATTATGGGTGCGGGCGACCACTTTGTAAGTGCCGCAACAATTTACGGCGGTACAATCAACCTTTTCAATGTTACAATGAGAAAATTGGGCATTGAGGTAACCTTCGTTGACCCAAATGCAAGTGAAGAAGAAATTCAGGCTGCTTTCAAGCCCAATACAAAGGCACTTTTTGGTGAAACAATAGCAAACCCATCACTTGACATTCTCGACATTGAGAAATTCGCAAAGATTGCACACGCAAATGGTGTTCCGCTCATCGTTGACAACACATTCCCAACACCCATTAACTGCCGTCCATTTGAATTTGGTGCTGACATTGTTACGCATTCAACAACAAAGTATATGGAAGGTCACGCAAATATCATTGGTGGTGCTGTTATTGACAGCGGTAATTTTAATTGGGAACAGAATGATAAATTCCCCGGACTTACTCAGCCCGATGAAAGCTATCACGGTGCAGTTTATACAAAGGATTTCGGCAAGGCAGGTTATGTTACAAAGATTGTTGCACAGCTTCTTCGTGACTACGGCTCAACTCCTGCACCACAGAATTCATACTATCTCAATTTAGGTCTTGAAACACTTCATCTTCGTATGGAAAGACATTGCTCTAATGCTCTTGCAGTTGCAAAATATCTTGAAGCAAATGACAAGATTTCTTGGGTTAACTACCCTGCTCTTCCCGACAACAAGTATTATGACCTTGTACAGAAATATATGCCAAAGGGCACTTGCGGTGTTGTTTCATTCGGTGTTAAGGGTGGCAGAGCTGCTGCAGAGAAATTTATGAATTCTCTTAAACTTGCGGCAGTTGTTACTCACGTTGCAGACGCAAGAACTTGTGTGCTTCACCCTGCTTCATCAACTCACAGACAATTAAGCGACCAAGAACTTGTTGAATGTGGTGTATCACCCGACTTAATCAGATTTTCAGTCGGTATTGAAAATGTTGAGGATATTATCGCAGATATTGAACAGGCACTTGCTAATATATAAATTCACAAAAATTAAAGGGACGATTCATCGTCCCTTTTTTTCATTCTTCAACAAACATAAAATCTGTTGCATGATAATATGGATTTGATTTTTCTACAAATATGTTAACAAAATCCTCGTCATATATTGGAACATAATAATCTACGTCCTTAATGGTAAACTTATATCTTTTTGCGTTAGTTTCAGCACCAAAAAATATATTGATATTCTCGTCACACCAACGCGTTGAATACAATCCTAATTCCGAAATATCGACACTTGTTCCACCCATAAACTCCATTCTGGTTTCAAACAAGTCATTTTGTTTAAAAAATGCCATATGTGCTTTTTCGTCATCGTGATATAGATATGCAGTGTACTCACCTTGCACCTCATATTTACTGCAAGCATACTGAAAAACATTTTCAACATCTAACACATCACGGAAGATAACCTTAATAGCAAAGTCATCGTTAACCGCTATTGAGTTTGTGTATTCATAAATAGGATAAGACACGAAAATACTTATTAGTAAAACCAGTGCAAGAATCAATGCCAATATTTTTTTAGATTTTGTTTTTTTCAGTGTCTTTACGATAATTTCATTTGATGCGGTTGAAATTTCTTTTTCGCTGATTTTTTCACCATTAAGAATTTCAGTCACTGAAACACCTAATTCTTCAGCGAGTGGAATCAACATTGACACGTCAGGTGAACTTCTACCCGTTTCCCACTTTGAAACAGCTTTATCGGTAATATTAAGTTTTTCAGCTAAGTCTTTTTGGCTGTAACCTAATTCTTTTCTGCGTTCCGCTATGAATCTGCCGGTTTTATTGTTATCCATAATATCTACCTCCTGACTTTAAAATAACACAAATCAGCTAAAAAGTCACCCTACCATCAGTAGAATACATAATAAAAAGTGCAGAATAATAAAAAAACGGGACGATGTGGGCATCGTCCCCTACAAATATATTTTTTTAGTTTGCTTTTTATGGTTTTGCGGGTCTTGCGGGCTTATAACTGCAAGTTCCACAAATTCTGTCGCCTGCATCACCTGCGGCAGTTACGATATAACCGTCTTTATTAAGTCCTGTTGGAATATACTGTGCTGCATAAATCTTAACATCGGGGTGCTTTTCGTAAAGAAGCTTAACTCCCACATCAGATGCAAAAATGCACATAACCTTGATATTTGTGCAACCCTCTTTTTTAAGGTAATCAATTGACGCATCAACACTACCGCCTGTTGCAAGTGCGGGGTCAACAATGACTACAGGTCCGTTTGTTATATCAACGGGCATTTTATAGTAATATGTTACCGGCAACAAGGTTTTTTCATCTCTGTAAAGACCGATATGACCTACCTTTGCAGTTGGTGAAAGTCTGCGAAGACCGTCAACCATACCGAGTCCTGCACGAAGAATTGGAACAATAGTAAAGTCCTCTGCAAGTACGGGAGAATCAAAATCTGCAAGTGGTGCTTTTATTGGTACTAACTTTGTTTTAAGGTCTTTGAGTGCTTCATAACCCATAAGCATTGTAAGCTCGTCCACAATTTCGCAAAATTCCTTTGAGCCTGTGTTGATGTCACAAAGGTGAGTTACTTTATGTGCAACTAATGGGTGGTCATTGAAGCTTGTTAAATTCTTTGTAAAGTCTGACATATTACGCCCTCATTTCAACTTTTATTTCACAAATAGCATACCATATTTTTATGCATTTGGCAAGAAAATAATAAAATACTGTCAATTGACACATAAAAGTGGCTATGATATAATTTTTTTGAAAAATACACATTATTTTAAGGAGATAAATTATGGCAAAGATTATCGTCAGCGGTTGTCTTATGGGCTGTGATTGCCGTTACAAAGGTGACAACTGTAAATGTGAAGAATTATTGGCATTGGCAGAAAATCACACTCTTATTCCCGTTTGTCCCGAACAATTGGGCGGACTTAAAACTCCACGCCACCCTGCTGAAATTGTGGGTGACAAGGTAATTAGCAATCACGGAAAAGACGTAACATATGAATACACAAAGGGTGCAGAAATGGCTTTGTATATTGCGAAAGTCAACAATGCCGATTTTGTTGTTTTTAAGGCTAACAGTCCTTCTTGTGGTAAAGGTGTAATTTATGACGGAACATTCACCGGTAACAAAACCGAAGGTAATGGTATTGCTGCCCAAATGTTCTTAAATGAAGGATATTCAGTTTTTACTGAAAATGAAATTGACGAATTAAAAAAAATTCTTGATAATTAGTATTCGACTTTTCAGCAAAATTATTGACAATAAAATACTAAATGTGATATACTACACAGGATAACACGGCAGACTTTAAATTCCATACAGAAATATCGACAAGATGATTGTGTGGCATTACATAGTGCTTTATTAAACCTTGTCAATATGGACAAGGTTTTTTTATGCCTGCCGAATGAAAAATTTGAGGAGGAAAAAATATGAAACTCATTTATGATGTCAGCGACCGTCCAGGATTAAGCAAAACTTTGCTCTTCGCTTTTCAGCAGATGATTGCAATTATGGCGGCGACATTACTTGTTCCTATGCTTATGTCAAGTTATGCTATGAGCAACGGAAACACACTTTCTTTTGACCCTGCAGCAGCACTTTTCGGTGCAGGTATTGGTACTCTTTTCTACACATTTGCTACAAAGCGTAAGAGCCCTGTTTTTCTTGGTTCTTCATTCACATTCCTTGGTGCTTATGCAGCAATCATCGGTATGAACTACGGCTATTGGGGTGTAATTATCGGTATTACTCTTGCAGGTCTTGTTTATGTTGTACTTGCTGTTATTATTAAACTTGCAGGTTCAGGTTGGGTTAACAAACTTATGCCTCCTGTAATTGCAGGTCCTATTGTTACTATTATTGGTCTTTCACTTTCAAGCACAGCAACAGGCTGGATGTCAACAAACGGCGGTCCTGATTACAGCCTTGTAACAATCCTTGTTGGTGCAATTACATTCTTTGCGATTGTTCTTGTGTCTGTTAAGGGTTCAAAGAAACTTCGCCTTATTCCTTTCATTATCGGTGTTGGTGCAGGTTATATTGTTGCTCTTGTTCTTACTCTTATCGGTAATGCTGCTGATATTGCTGCACTTCAGATTTTGAGCTTCGACTCTTTCAAAGCAGCATTTGACCCATTCACAATTCAGTCAATTGTTGACTATCCTAAATTCACATTCCTTCAGGCACTCACACATAAGGTTGACGGCATTCTTCCTATTGATGCTGCTGCAGTGGGTAACATTGCAATCACATTTGTTCCAATTGCTATTGTTGAACTTGCACAGCATATTGCTGACCACAAGAACCTTGGTAACCTTATCGGTAAAGACCTTATTAGCGACCCAGGTCTTGACAAAACTCTTATTGGTGACGGTGTAGGTTCAATCATCGGCGGTATTTTCGGCGGTGCTGCTAACACAACATACGGTGAATCAATCGGTTGCGTTGCTATTACAGGTAATGCTTCAGTTATTTCAATCATCACAGCAGGTCTTGGCTGTATGGTTCTCTCATTCTTCACACCATTTGTTGCACTCATCAACTCAATTCCTAAGTGCGTAATGGGTGGTGCTTGTGTTGCACTTTATGGTCTTATCGCTGTATCAGGTCTTTCAATGCTCAAAAATGTTGACCTTGGCAAGAATAAGAATCTCTACATTGTAAGTGCAATTCTTGTTGTTGGTATCGGTGGTCTTTCTCTTAACTTCGGTACAAACCCAATCACAAATGGTCCTCTTGTTCAGGTTACAGCTCTTGCAACTGCTCTTATCTTTGGTATTGTTACAAATATACTTGTTAGCTCAGGTAAAAACAAAGACGAAGAGGAAGATGCTGAATAATCAGTAAATCAATATTTAGTCCCCACAGGATTTCTGTGGGGACTTTTTTGATAAACAAGTTTGGATTTGTAGGGATAAATAATAACGTCCGGTAGGGCGGGGTCAAGACCCCACCCTACCATAAAAAGTACATACAAATCAACTCTACGCCCTCAATTTATCTCGTAGATTTATATACCTTTGACAATGGTATCTGTGTTATGATACAATATTCGAGGTGACCTTAAATGATAAAGAATGACAAAACCAAAGGAATTATATACATTATCATTTCTGCATTTTTCTTTGCTCTTATGGGGCTTTTTGTGAAATTGTCGGGAGATTTGCCCACAATTCAAAAAAGCTTTTTCAGAAACTTTGTAGCGATGATTTTTGCTTTTACTCTTATTACCAAAAACAAGGAATGGGCATTACCCAAGGGTAAAAATGTGGGCTTTTTACTTGTTCGTGCAATTGCAGGCACATTGGGTATTCTTTGCAATTTTTATGCAGTAAGCAATATGAACCTTGCAGATGCATCAATGCTTAACAAGCTTTCCCCTTTCTTTGCGGTGATTTTTTCATTTTTCATACTTAAAGAAAAGCCAAATCTCAAACAGATTTTTGCAGTTTCGTTGGCATTTATAGGTGCTTTATTTATAATGAAGCCGTCTTTTTCTTTTGAAGCATTACCTGCGTTTATGGGCTTTTTAGGTGGGCTTGGTGCAGGACTTGCTTATGCTTGTGTGAGAAGACTTACTCAAAACTCATTTAAGGGCAATTTGATTATATTCTATTTTTCTGCCTTTTCTTGTCTTGTGACATTACCTTGGTTAATCTTTGATTTTGTGCCTATGAGTCTGTCACAATGGCTTTGTTTAATTCTTGCGGGACTTAGTGCAAGTGGCGGACAATTTTTCATTACAACCGCTTACAGTAAAGCACCTGCAAAAGAGATTTCAGTTTATGACTACTCACAGATTATATTTACTACTCTTTTAAGTCTTATTGTATTCGGTGATTTACCAGATGCATTGAGTTTTATAGGATATGGAATTATTATTTCAGCGGCACTTTTCAATGCGTGGAATTCATTGAAGAAAAAAAGTTGATACAAGGTATTCTGTATGATACAATTGCGTTGTATTTAAAATATATTTTTATTTGGGGAGAAAATTATGAGTATGCAATCTAACATATTAAACGCTCAACCTATTAAAGTTGAAAACAAGCAAAACAATGGTATTAATCTATTTAAGTTTTTGTGTGCCATTCTTGTTGTGGGCATTCATACCGAGCCCTTTGGCAATTTGGGAATTCTTGACTCATTATTTGGCATCATAACACGAATTGCCGTTCCGTATTTCTTTGTATGTTCTTCTTATTTTTATTTTCTTAAGGGTGACACTATTCAAAAGCTTAAGCACTATATAAAACGTATTTTCACACTCTATCTGCTATGGAGTATAGTTTACCTCGCATACGATATATATATATATATATATATCAGACACATCCATATTCCACATTATTTGCAACTTTATACAAGATTTCTTTTTACAAGGATACAAGCACTTCTGGTATCTTCAGGCAAGTGTCGTAGCGATTATAATTCTTGTATTGCTTGATAAATTTACAAAAAACAACACTAAAGTAATTTTTGCCATCAGTTTTGCATTACTGATTATCGGTCTTATTTTTAGTACCTACTTCCCCCTATTTTCAAAAATTAGTATTATTGAAAGCATCGACAACACATGGTTTTTTGAATTTTTCGGCACACGAAACGGATTTTTCTATGCACCAATTTATATGGCTATTGGCTATTGCTATGCGAAAGGTTTTCAAGGCTTTAAGATTAAAACTTCATTTTTGATGTCTTGTTGTATGCTTATAGCTTTAGGCGTAGAGGGTATTTTTGCCGTATATTTTATACATACAAATGAAACTAACCTTTGGTTGTCTGTTGCACCATTAATTTTCTTCCTTTTTGATTTCTCAAGAAAATTAGATATTAAACTTAATTTGACCTTTTTAGGAAAATGTTCAACGGTAATTTATTGTTTCCACCCACTATTTATATTGTTCATTTCAAATATGGAAATCAACAACATATTAAAATTCTTATTTGTTAGTATTGTATCATTTGGTGTTTCAGCATTGTTCTATTTTCTTCAAAAATACAAACCACTGAACTGGCTCAAATATTTTCAATGATGCTTCATTACTATAAATGAATAAAAAAAGAAGCTCCCATAAAGCTATAATACAGAGTGAAGATGAACTAAATCTTAACCCGTAGTTCTGCTTTTTTTCGGAACTTCTTATAATAAACTTATTTATTAATTTTTTCTTCTTCGTTTTTAATTGTGCCTGTGCCACCTTCAACAACGCCTTCACTTTTAAGGACACTTGTTACAGTACCGAAGAAGCATTTAACATCAAAGCCAAAACTCATTTTTTCAACATATTCGCCATCAAAAGCGGCTTTAACGTCAATTTCGAGTTCATCACGGCCACTGATTTGTGCCCAACCTGTCAGACCGGGACGAACATCATTTGCACCGTACTTATCACGTTCTTCAATTAAATCGTATTGATTCCAAAGTGCAGGACGTGGACCGATGACACTCATTTGACCTACAAGGATATTAAATAATTGTGGCAACTCATCAAGACTTGTTTTTCGAAGAATTTTGCCCACTTTTGTAATCCATTGTTCAGGATTGGAAAGCTCGTGAGTTGGGGCATCTTTAGGTGTATCTGTACGCATTGTTCGAAATTTTATAATGTTGAAGTATGTTTTATTAATACCAACTCGTTTTTGCTTAAAGAAAACAGGTCCTTTTGAGTCGAGTTTAATTGCTAAAGCAATTAACAACATTGGCAACGCAAGACACACAATACCGCAAAATGAAAGAACAATGTCAATCAAACGTTTTATATATTTTTTATACATATGTAAACCTCACAATAATTTAAATGCTATGTACATTTTGCATATTCAATTGCAAACAATGCACAATAAAAATTTAACACAGACAGGTTGGAATGTCAATAATTTAACCACAAAATATGATAAATCCGCTTTAAGCATTACAATATATATCCATTTGACATTATCCCATTTATTTATTATAATAGGCAATATTGAAAGGAGGAATTGCTATGAAAATTGACCTTGAAAACAGAGTTTTACTCTCACTTATTGCTAAAACTTCATTCGGCAAGGATATACCTTTTTTGCAGGGTGAGGAAAAGCTTGAAGATATTAACTGGGCAATGGTTTATAACGAGAGTATTCAGCAAACAGTTGTTCTTTTTGCCTCTGACGCAATCACTCCTTACACCGACATTATACCTAAAGAAGTTATGGGGAAATGGTTGGCTTATAGTGCAAAGAGTTTTTCTTCAAATATGTTTGTTGTAAATTATCAAAACGAATTGGTTGATTTTCTTCAGAATAATAACTACAAATATATTATTCTTAAAGGGCTTTCTTCTGCTTCATATTATGAAAAACCTGACCTGAGAATGTTGGGTGATGTTGATTTTCTTATTGAAAATCACAAAAAAGACGAAATAGCACAATGCCTCCAGAACCAATTGAATTATTCTATATATAAAAGCATTGACCATATTTGCCACATTACTATGACACGTGGTCGTGCGGCAATTGAGATGCATTTTGAAATTCCCGGTATTCCCCACGGTAAAAACGGCGAATATGTAAGAGAATTCATTAAAAGTATTCTTGATGATGTACAGAATTCAAAGCTAGTTGATTGCGAATTCACTGCCCCCTCACACCTTTATCACGGTGTTATTATTCTTTTACATATGCTTCATCATATGACAACTGAAGGTTTAGGGCTTCGCCATTTGTGCGATTGGGGTGCATTTGTTAATAAAACTGCAAATATGGATTTCTGGAACACAGACTTTATTCCATTCTTGAAAAAGATTAATCTTGTAACTTATGCAAGTGTAATGGCATCTGTTTGTCATAAATATATGGGCATTGATATGCCAAAAAATCTTCCCGTTGCCGATGATGCAATATGCGGTGAAATTATGAATGATATTCTTCTTAGCGGTAACTTTGGTAACAAAGATGAGCAGTATCATAAAAGCGGATTGCTTGTTTCGGAAAATGGTAAGGACAGTATGGAAAAATCAACTTTTTCTGTGCTTTTAAGTAAATTGGATGCGGCTGTAAAAACCCATTGGCCTTGGCTTAAAAAGTGGAAAATACTTTTGCCGTTTGCATATATTTATTTCGCATTAAAATACTATTGGAAAGTATTGAAGGGTCAACGCCCGTCACTGACTTCACTTATGCCTGAAGCAAACCGACGTAAAGAATTATATAAAAAGTTAGAAATTTACGAGGACGCAGAATGAACGAAAATGTAAAAAAAATTGCTCTTGCCGACATATATCCCGCAATAAAAGAACAACTTGAAAGTGGCGGTAAAGTTACTATACCCATAACGGGTACAAGTATGCTTCCCCTACTTGTTCAAGGCAGGGATTATGTTGTTTTAAAATCTTGCAAAAAAGCAGAAATTAATGACATTATTTTTTACCGTCGTGACAATGGGGCATTTGTGTTACATCGAATTATCGGAAACGATGAAAACGGATATATTCTTTGTGGCGACAACCAATGGGTTAAGGAATATGGAATAAAAGACCATAACATTATTGGTGTTGTTACAGAAATTAATCGCAAAGGCAAAACATTCAGCATTGACGATAAAAAGTATATTAAATACTGTAAACGTTGGCTTAAACTGTTGCCGATTAGGAAACCGATTATAAAAATACTCGCAATTTTTAGGGCTATAAAAAGAAAAATGAGCAGTAACTAAAAAAGTTACTGCTCTAATTTTTTTATTAATACTTACGCCAAACCATTTTATCAACTACACCTGTATATGACTGAATGAGTTTTACCACTTTTGTTGAAACATTTTCGTCAACATAATCGGGCACGGGAATACCATTTTCACCGTTAAGATTGAGTTGCACCGCAGTGTCAATCGCCTGAAGAAGTGATTTCTCGTCAATTCCTGCAAGTACAAAACAAGCCTTGTCGAGTGCTTCAGGTCTTTCGGTTGAAGTGCGAATGCAAACTGCCGGGAACGGATTTCCCACAGATGTAAAGAACGAGCTTTCTTCAGGAAGTGTACCACTATCTGACACAACTGCAAAGGCATTCATCTGCAGACAGTTGTAATCGTGAAAGCCGAGTGGCTCATGCTGAATTACACGACTATCAAGCTTAAATCCGCTTTCTGCAAGTCTTTTCTTGCTTCTTGGGTGACAGGAATAAAGAATGGGCATATCATACTTTTCAGCAGTCTTATTGATTGCGTTGAAAAGTGATAAGAAATTCTTTTCAGTATCAATATTTTCTTCACGGTGTGCTGAAAGAAGAATATACTTACCTTTTTGTAAGCCAAGTCTTGAATGAATATCACTTGCTTTAATCTGCGATAAGTTATTATGAAGCACCTCTGCCATTGGTGAGCCTGTTACATAAACTCTCTCTTTAGGAAGACCGCATTCGTGAAGATATTTTCTTGCGTGCTCTGAATATGCAAGGTTAACGTCAGAAATAATGTCAACAATTCTTCTGTTTGTTTCTTCGGGAAGGCACTCATCTTTACAACGGTTACCTGCTTCCATATGAAAAATCGGAATATGAAGTCTTTTCGCAGCGATTGCTGAAAGGCAAGAGTTTGTGTCGCCAAGAATAAGCAATGCGTCGGGCTTAATTTGATTCATAAGCTTATATGAACAATTAATGATATTACCCACTGTTGAGCCAAGGTCGTCACCTACTGCGTCCATATACACCTCGGGGTCTTCAAGTTGCAAATCCTTAAAGAAAATACCATTAAGATTATAGTCATAATTCTGACCTGTATGAGCCAGAATACAATCAAAATACTGACGGCTCTTATTGATTACAGCGGCAAGACGAATAATTTCAGGGCGAGTACCAACTATTATTAACAGCTTTAATTTGCCGTTATCCTGAAATTTAATGTCTGAATAATCTAATTTCATAATTAAACCTCCAAGAAGAATGTGTCCGGTTTATTGGGATTAAAATTCTCATTTGCCCACATCACTGTAACAAGGTTTTCAGTTTCACTTAAATTTATAATATTGTGGGTATATCCCGGCAACATATGAATTGCCTGAATCTTTTCACCTGTTACTTCAAAATTTAACACTTCATCGCTATCTATTTTTCTCATTTGAATAAGCCCATGTCCACTTACGACAATGAAAAACTCCCATTTCGTATTGTGCCAATGCTGACCCTTTGTAATTCCGGGTTTAGAAATATTCACACTGAACTGACCGCATTTTTCTGTTTTTAAAAGTTCTGTGAATGAGCCTCTGTCATCACAATTCATCTTCAAATCAAAAATTGCTTTTTCTTTTGGAAGATATGAAAGATATGTTGAGTAAAGTTTTTTTGCAAATGAATTATAGGGAATTTCGGGCATTAAAAGTGTTTGTGGCTGATTTTTGAAAGATTCTAAAAGTTCAACAATTTCGCTCAATGTCACTTTATGAGTTATTGGTGCGGCACAATACTTACCGTCATCGCACAAAATGGTTTCAATATCATTAAATTCGCAACGATGCTCTTTGCCCTCAAGTGCTAAAAGCATTTCATCTACTAAATCATCAATATATAAAAGTTCAAGTTGAACTGACGGGTCATTTATTGTAATATCTAAATCATTTGCGATATTATTACAAAATGTTGCAACTGCACTATTATAATTGGGTCTGCACCATTTACCGAAAAGATTAGGAAAACGGTACACCAAAACCTTTGCACCTGTTTTTTCAGAATAATCAAAGAAAAGTTCTTCCCCTGCTTTTTTGCTTCGTCCGTACTCACTGTCATATCTGCCAATGAGAGTTGCCTGAATTGATGAAGACAAAACAACGGGACAAGTATTGTTATTCTTTTCAAGAGTTTCAAGAAGTGTTGATGCAAAGCCGAAATTGCCCTGCATAAATTCCTCTGTATTCTGCGGACGATTTACACCTGCAAGATTGAATACAAAATCAGCATTTTTACAAGCCTCTTCCAACAATTCAAAAGAAGAATCAATATCATAAGAATAAATTTCTTCAACACTGATATTGGGGTGAGTTCTGTCTTTACCCTCTTTGATATTATTTAATGCGGCAACAAGGTTTTTACCAACAAAACCATTAGCACCCGTAACGAGAATTTTCATTTTTATTTCTCCCAATTAGCAAGTTCATCTTGAATATATTTGAGTGAAAGTAATTTTTCTTTTACCTCTTCAACTGTAAGTAATTCTGTATTATTTGAGTCAAACTCGTGAAGTGGATTACGTTCAACATTGCCGTCTGTAAAATATTTATCGTAGTTAAGGTCACGCTTATCGGCAGGTACTCGATAAAAATCTCCCAAGTCTATTGCATTTGAGCATTCTTCATTTGTGAGAAGTGCTTCAAACATCTTTTCACCGTGGCGAATACCGATTATTCTCTTTTCTGCTTCGGGACAGAAAATCTCTCTCACTGCGTCAGCGAGAACGTCAATTGTACAAGCAGGTGCTTTTTGAACAAGAATATCACCACTTACACCGTGTTCAAATGCATAAAGAACAAGGTCAACTGCTTCTTCAAGGCTCATAACAAAACGTGTCATCTGTGGCTCTGTGATTGTAATTGGCTTACCCGCTTTAATTTGGTCAATCCAGAGAGGGATAACTGAACCACGTGAGCAAAGAACATTACCGTAACGAGTACAGCAAATTTTCGTTCTTTCGGGAGAAACTGTTCTTGATTTAGCAACAACAACTTTTTCCATCATAGCCTTTGATGTTCCCATAGCATTTACGGGATATGCAGCCTTATCTGTTGAAAGGCAGATTACAGTTTTTACACCTGCCTCAATGGCTGCGGTAAGAACATTATCAGTACCCAAAACATTGGTTTTTACTGCTTCAATCGGGAAAAACTCACATGAGGGAACCTGCTTCAATGCGGCTGCGTGGAATATATAGTCAACACCATACATCGCGTTTTTTACAGATGCCAAATCACGAACATCACCAATATAAAACTTAAGTTTGTCAGCAATCTCCGGATGTGTTACCTGAAATTCGTGACGCATATCGTCCTGCTTTTTCTCGTCACGTGAGAAAACTCTGATTTCACCAATATCAGTTTCAATAAAACGTCTGAGCACAGTGTTACCAAATGAACCTGTACCTCCTGTAATCATCAAGGTTTTTCCTTCAAAAACACTCATTTTTATTCACTCCGTAAATTAAATAATCTTTATTTTCTTAATAATTTTTTAAATACGCCTGTAATTAGACTTCTTTCATATTGATTAAAGCCTTTCAAAAGCATTAGTACACCAAAGCAGCCCACCAACACAACACCATTGATTAAAAATCTTAACAAACCGTGAGGTAAAGGATTAAACTGTTCCATAGCAAATCCCACCGCAAAAGTGATAAGGAAATATGGCGACATACTCAAAAACACATCTTTAATGAATGTTACCATATCAAGATTCATTTGTTTTTGATAAACAATTATCATAAGCAATACTCTTACCACATAAGCAATAAATACTGCTAAGGCGGCACCTATTGCACCCCAGAAATGTGAGAAGATTAAAGATAAAACCACATTAACTGCACTCATAACCATAAATACTTGTGCTTGAATCTTAACCTTATTTTCAACAACAAGAGTTGTATTTGCAATTTGCATTGGCAGATATAACATATTGGGAAGAAGTAATAATACTGCACAATAATAACTCTGTACAAAATCCGGCTTATTCCAAATGTCAACAATAAAAGATTTACCAAGTGCTAAAAATCCAACTGAAACTAAGCCGACAAGCATAAGCTGTATTCTGCCGACCTTTACCATTAAAGGCATCAGCTCAGTATCTTTTTTGCCATCTACAATAATCTTTGAAATTCTTGGCATAAACATACCGTTAATTGCTGTTGCAAAAGTATAAACATAACCCTCAACCGTACTTGCCAAACCGAAAATTGCAACCTCAACTGAACCTGCTGCACAAACGGCGGCAATAATTGACGGTGATATACCCAAAATCAATCGTTGCAAAATATTGCCTACGGTTGTCCACATTGAAAAGCCAAAGATTTCTTTAAGCATTGATTTTTCAAAGAACTTAAAGTTTACCTTGACCGGTGTTTTGCTTTTTATGACAATCAATTTGAACACGATTGTAAGTAAGCCTACAATGGCATTTACCGATACAAGTGCATAAACACCCCAACCAAGTAACAGCGCAATTACTACCAATAAAATATTAAGTGCTTTATTAAAGAAATCGCAAAGTTTCAATACTATAAACTTTTCATAAGATGTTAAAATTCCGTTAAGATTTGCAAACGGAAATGAAATCACACTGAAAACTGCAATAATTATATATATTATCTTGAATTTCTCAAGTTCCCCTGCTGAAAGGTTAACATAAACCTTATCAAGCAGAAAGAAATATACCAACAACACCAAGAAAATAACAGCATCGACAATTAAGTACAATTTATATATCATACCAAGGAAGTTATTTACCGCCTGTTGATTATTCTGTGCTCTGAAACGAGAAATAAATCTTGAAACAGCCGCACCTAATCCAAAATCCATTACGAACAGTGTTATAAGTGATGTTGCAAGAGTATAGAGTCCGTAATCACTTTGACCAATTTGAGATAATAACCAAGGAGTATATATGAGCCCCGCTATAATATGAAATGCTATTGTACCGTAAGATATTATTGCGCCAATTTTAATTTGTTTTGAATTGTTCACAAATATTACCTTCCTATGATATTACTGCCAGAAAAAGCTATAAACTAATAAGCCTTCTCCATTTAAGCGATAAATAAATAAAAATACAGATAAAACAGTAACGGCTGCCCTAATTATGAAGCCCACATGCTTATCAAATTGCGATATTGCATTGGGTAGGGCAATTATTTGACCAAACATAAAGTAGAAGCTTATTCTTTCTGCAATTCGCACTTCAGAGTAACGCATCAGATAGAAAACTGCACCAATCAAGGTCATAAACACAAAAAATGAATAGTCTTTTTCCTTGCGTCGTTCACCGGCAAACACAATTGAGAAGAATAGAATAAGTACATATATTGCAACGGCAACAAAACCACCTGATTCAACCGATTCTTCATATTCCCTTTCGAAAACCATATTGCCCAATACTGCAATTTGTGGTGACAGAATAAGTAGCCCCGCTGCAATGCACGAACTAACCAAGCCTGTTCTCACATTCATTTTAAATCCATATATGAAATAAATTATTATAAATACAATTGCAGATTTGTGGAACATTGTCGCCAACAGAACCACTAAAATGAATGGAACAAATTGTCTCTTTTTACAGAATTCAATGGCAAACAGACATATACTCATTGCCATAGCTTGTCTTAGGCCTTGCACCATAAAAGAATACAATCCCAAACAAATAAACATTACAAAACTTAACTGTACATTTTCTGAATTCTTATAAATAAAGCGACAAACTGAAATTGTAAATAACAAACCTGAAAAAACAAAAGCAAACTGACCACTTGAAAAAACCTGAGAAAAAAGCCATACATATGCCAAATAGCCTCTTTCCATTTTCGTGCTTTCTGCAATTGATTCTATCATACCAAAGGACACATTACTTAATCTTTCCCAGTTGTTAAAGTAATTTTCAGAATCCACACTACCGATATATCTATTTCTTAATGCGATTATTAAAAACATAACAATTCCGCACAAGAACAAAAACTGGCGTTTAGTTTTAACATTTTTATTTATTGACTTTTCAAAGCATATCGTTTCTATTGATGACACTATTATTGGAAATGCCGCCAAAAACAAATACCAAAACATTAATTCAGCCTCTTCTTTACATTTATATATAAAAATTTATATTTTACTTTTTCAATTCAATGAGTTTTTTATATAAACTAATATATTCATCTATTCTTTCTTTTTTATCAAACTGAGAATGGACAAAATTTATACAATTTGAAGAATATGATGCCTTACCTTTTTCACGAATCTTATTTACGCAAGTAAGAACTGCATCAAAATCACCTTTTTCTACTACATAACCACAACCCTCGCCAACAACCTCTTTGTTTGCTGTTGCGTCATAGCAAACAACGGGTGTTCCACAAGAAAGTGCTTCAACAGAAACTTTACCAAAAGTCTCTTCAGTAGAAAATGTTACGAACACATCTGCTAAATTATAATAACTTGACATTTCTTCAACTGAATGTGTTGTTCCTACCGCAATCATATTACTGGGCAGTTTTATATCTTTATTGATTGCACCAACGATAATTACCTTTGAATTTTCAGGAAGCTTTTCTGCTAATTTTATAAAACTTTTAAGGTCTTTTCGTTCATCCCAAATTGAAGCAACACCTAAAACTACAAAATCTTCTTTTATGTTAAGTTTTTCTTTAAGATAGGTAACATCTTTTTGACAAAAAGAATCGGTGTCAATCCAATTATATATTCTTTCTATTGCTTTTGCATCTGAGAAAAAAGGTGATTCTTTTGCGGCTTCAGTTGCCCAATCAGAAACACCAACAACCGCTAAACTCTTTATCTTTTTTAATGAATTCAATTTATCGGTATATACTTCTTTTGTTCTGTCAAAAAACCAAGATTGATTACCGCTTTTAAGATTAGGGCAATTATTACATAGTGTTTTCCACTTCATACAATTCACTTTTGAGAAATGCACACATTTTCCGGTCATAAACCAAAAATCATGTAATGTAATTACTGTTGAAATATCATTTTTTGCAAGATATTCAAGAATCATTGGAACATTAATGTAATTTGAATGCATATTACGTAAATGAACAATATCCGGTTTAATTTTGTCCATAAACTTCAAAAGTTTTTGTGTTTCTTTTCGAGAAAAGTAAGCTTGTTTACCAGTAACACGTGACATAAAAGCATGAGTTTTTCTATCAAACTTATTACCGATTAAATACATTTTATCGTCGGGAATAATATTTGATATGGAATATGCAACATAAGAATCAATATTCATTTCGAGCAATGCGTCATGTAATTCTCTTGTTGTACGTCCCGTACTTGCTATATTATAGACCGCATTTACTTGTAACACCTTCATTTTCTCGCCACCTTTATAATACTGATTTTATTACAGTATCAAATATGCTTAAAATTCTTTCTTCGCTATGATTTTCAAGCCCCAATTTGCGTGATTGTTCCGCACATTGTGATAACAAATCAAGATTATTAACAAGCATTTCAAGTTTTTCTTTGATTTCATTGTCATTTGCCGCAACCACTGCCGCACTATTCTTTATAAAATACTGCATTGGTGCAGTTTCTTTACAACCAACCGCAAAAATGCATTTGCCACTTGAAAGATAATCAGTAATTTTTGTTGAAAATGAAAGTCTTGCAATTTTTGCATCTTTACCGTCAATATCTTCAACAAAAAGCATCATATCTGACTTGCGTTGTATTTCAAGGACTTCACTCTGTGGCACAGGAGCATGAATATTACAATAATCACAATTCAATACATTTTTTATTTCATCGCTCAAATTTGTTTTTGTGTAAATGTCAAACTGTATTTTTGTACCCTGACTGTTAATATCTTTTGCGGCTTTTACAATTCGTGCAAGTGTTTTATCACGACCAATCATCAGATTTCCCGTATAAACCGCCTTTATTGGATATTGAATTTCGCCATAATTTACAATGGGCTCAACTGATAATGGTTTTGTAAGAACAACACAATCTATGCCAAAGAATTTATCTGCTTCATCTTTGGTCATATCGGAAATCGCAAAAAATCTGCTTGTTTTCTTGGCAAGACTCTTTAGAGAGCTTCTTTGAAAAAATCTATATATTTTATAACCGATGTCACTTGACTGCTTATATGTAAAATTATCGTCCCAGATATAGCCAATAGCTTTTGCACCTGTTCTTTTAATTGCATATTCAACAATACGGTTAAGATGAATATACCCTTCCATTGAATGAAGAATGATGTCAGGCTTGAAACTGTCAAGAAATGCATTGAGTTCAGCAGTTTTCCAATTACCGAATTTCCATACTAATTCTCTTGCCATTAAAAGAGAGTATCTGCGTTTTTTCTGCATTTTTTGATAACGTTCATTATGCGCCGCAAGGTCTTCACCATTATCCTCTGAAAATTCAGGAATAATTTCCCTGCCTGTTTTTAAGTTTCTTTTCAGAACACTTTTCATAACCTTGTTTTCAGAAATTGAAAAATATCTTGAACATATTTTATTGTCAGGTATTTCATCACGAATACATATGTTAGCTATATTTTCGCTATCATAATTTTTAAGCAAAGAAGTCCAAGTATTTGAACCCACCTTACTGTTCCATGATGCAACAGTTATAACTAAAATACGAGGTTGTTTTTTCATAATTTCTCACTTACTTCAACAATCTTTCATATTCTTTTCTCTGATTTTCGAGCATTATTGGACGGTCATAAAGTGCTTTTGTTCTTTTATAAGCACCTTCACCCAACATTTTTGCTTTTTCTTTATTGCACAACAAATCCGTCATAACAGATTGAAGCTCTTGGGTGTTTTTCACTTCTACAAGAGCACAGGATTCGCCATCAACCATAACCTCAGATGCACCGGGAATTTTTGTTGTTATTACAGGAACTGCAAGTGCACCCGACTCTTGAATAACCATACCGAATCCCTCACGATATGTGGGGTGCACCAGTATATCCATCGCTGAATAAAATAATCTCATATCTTTATTGTCGGCTTTTCCTGTAAACACAACGCTTTCTGAACTATTTGCCCAAGAAACCAATTCTTGCGGAACACCTTGCATATCCTCCATAGGACCGACAATTAACAATTTTGTGTTTTTGTATGTTTCTGAAATATTTTTGTAAGCAGTCAATAATTCTGTACAACCCTTATCAGTTGTTACTCTGCCGGCAAATCCAAAAACAAAATCATCATTACTTATATTGTATTTATCACGAATTAGTTTTTTCCACTCTTCTTTTTTTGAAATGTCATATGCTGACATATCAACACCGATTGTTCCGCCGTTACCAACTACCTTTGCCTTTTCTTTTTTGCAAAGACCTTCGTCAATAGCGAATTGCAAATTCATAGGGCTTACAATGCGGACATGAGTTGATAAGTGACATATCATTTTCTCAATAGATTTAAAGAATTTACGGGACAAACCTTCAAAAGTTATATATCTAATGCCCCATTGTGCGTAAATCCTTATAGGTATGCGAGCAAAAAAAGACGCAATACTTGCATAACAAGATGCATTCATTGTTGTGTATTGTATCAAATCAAATTTTTCTCTTTTGAATACTTTATAAAAGTTCCACACTGATGCCAACCCTGAAAAATCAACACCTCTTGACATATGAACGGGAATATAATGAATATACTCAGGAAGCGAGTTTGCAAATTCTTCATCATCAGTGCAAATGAGTGTAACATCATAATTACATGTATTGTGTAAATACTTTGCTGTTTCAACAACAAAAGCATTCATTGTAAAAGGAACTGTTGTAATTAAACATATTTTCTTCATATTTTCTTACCTTTATTTAATCAAGAATTCTTTCTTATCTGCTTGACAATTTCTTTGATTTTTTCTTTTACTATTTGATGATTTTCAGCATATTGTTCAGCAGTATATTTTGAAACTTCTTTTTCTTTTTCTCGAATATCTTTTACACCTTTGATAAAAATATCTTCAATATCTTTTGGATTTTCAACCTTATTTGCATCACAGAACCCACGTGAGAGAATTGCCATTTGTGAACCCTGAGCATAATGCTCTGTAATAATATATTCTGCAGGCAACATTCCGTAACCTACACGGGCAATTCCGCCGAAACCGAATTTAATCCCCTTTTTGCGAAATTTTTCACATAATGAATGTACTGTTCCGTCAACAAGAAGCTCAAACATAAAGTCTTTTCCATAAGCCAAATGCAAGTCATTAAGACCAATATGCACTTCATCAATTCCTGGAACTTCTAAAATATTGTCAATATCTTCATAGGCTTCAATGGTTTCAACCAAAATTATGGTTTTTGCCCTACCATTTACAAAGCGAATAAAATCCTCAACTTCTTTGCGGGTTTTAAAATATGGCAGCATAATTACGTCAGCACCCGCCATAATTGCCTGCTCTATTTCCTCTTCAGAACCATCATACATATGATTGATTCTTACTTGAAGTTGAGCATCAGTCACTACACAGCGAAGTTTCTTTATATCTTCAATTGTATGGTGCGATTGTACAGTATCCATTCCACCCTGACGAAGCTCTTTATCAAGTGATTCCATATCAACCCAGATGCGGTCAACACCTGCCTTTTGAGCAATCAAGGCAATATCAGGATTATTCGTTATATACATTAAAGTAAGTGACATATCTGCACCTCTGCTTCACAATACTGAAAGAAAAAAACACACTACGGCATAATAATTCATTTTAAGTATGTTCTATGGTATTATACTATTATTTAATTTTAAAGTCAATGATAATCAACAGTATTTTACCCAAATGTTTAGCAAAAAAATGCACAAAATTTTATGCTACATTTTCTATAATTTTGGTTTACACGTATTACACTTTTTATTGACTTTAAATGGTTTTTTATTATATAATACATAATAGTTTTTAGTATGAGTTACTTTTGCATTTTATTTTTGCAATTCTGCATACTAAAAATGAACTTTGTAAATCTTTCCCCCACGGGTTATGCAATGGCAAACACCCAAAGAGGAGTTTAAATTTTTATATTGGAGAGATATTTATGGAAAGAAAAGTTGGTACTGTTTCAAGAGGTATTCGTTGCCCAATCATTAGACAGGGTGATGACCTCGTTGACATTGCAGTAACAAGTGTGCTTGAGGCTGCCGAAAGTGAAGGATTTGAGCTTCGTGACAGAGATGTTGTTTCTCTTACAGAATCAATCGTGGCACGTGCACAAGGTAACTACGCATCAGTTGATGATATTGCTGCAGATGTAAAAGCAAAGCTCGGCGGTGGAACAATCGGTGTTATTTTCCCGATTTTATCACGTAACCGTTTTGCAATATGTCTTCGTGGTATTGCTAAAGGGGCAAAGAAAGTTGTTCTTATGCTCAGTTACCCAAGTGATGAAGTTGGTAACTCTTTAGTTTCACTTGACCAGATTGACGAAGCAGGTATTAACCCTTATTCAGATGTACTTGATGAAGCAAAATACAGAGAACTTTTCGGTGAGAATAAGCACGAATTCACAGGTGTTGACTATGTTGCTTACTATTCAGACATCATTAAAGAAGCAGGTGCAGAAGTTGAAATCATTTTTGCTAACCAGCCAAAAACAATTCTTGATTATACTGACTGCGTTCTCACTTGCGATATTCACACAAGACAGAGAACAAAGAGAATCTTAAAAGCAGCAGGTGCTAAGGTTGTTTGCGGAATGGACGATATTCTCACATCATCTGTAAACGGTGGCGGTTATAATGAAAAATACGGTCTTCTCGGTTCAAACAAATCAACTGAAGATACAGTAAAACTTTTCCCAAGAGATTGTCAGGGACTTGTTGAAGATATTCAGGCTGAATTCTTAAAGAGAACCGGTAAACATATTGAAGTTATGGTTTACGGCGACGGTGCATTCAAAGACCCACAGGGTAAAATTTGGGAGCTTGCTGACCCGGTTGTATCTCCTGCTCACACTGCAGGCCTTATTGGTACTCCAAATGAATTAAAACTTAAATATCTTGCAGATAACGATTTTAAAGGTCTTTCAGGTGCTGAACTTAAAGAAGCAATCTCAAACAGCATTAAGGCAAAAAAGGACAACCTTGTTGGTAATATGGCATCTCAGGGCACTACTCCCCGTCAGCTTACTGACCTTATCGGTTCACTTTGCGACCTAACAAGCGGTTCAGGTGACAAGGGTACTCCAATTATTCTTGTACAAGGATATTTTGACAATTATACAGACTGATATAAAACGGAGGTAATAAAAATGGATTCAAATGTTAGACCCGAATCAATGGAAAGAATTACTACCAAAGCATTGGCTGATGCCTTTATTGAGGAACAAATTAAAGTTGTTCGTGAGCAGGTTGGCGACAAAAAAGTTCTTCTCGCACTCTCCGGCGGTGTTGACTCATCAGTTGTTGCTGCTCTCCTTATTAAAGCAATCGGCAAACAATTAGTTTGTGTTCACGTAAATCACGGTCTTATGAGAAAAGACGAAAGTGAAAATGTTATTGAAGTTTTCGGTAAAGAGCTTGATGCAAACCTTATCTATGTTGATGCTACTGACCGTTTTCTTGACCTTCTTGCAGGTGTTAGTGACCCCGAAAGCAAGAGAAAGATTATAGGTGCAGAATTTATAAACGTATTTGCTGATGAAGCAAGAAAACTTGAGGGTGTTGAATATCTCGCACAGGGTACAATTTATCCTGATATTCTTGAAAGTTTCAAACAGGCAGAAGGTAAAAAGGCTGTTAAATCTCATCACAATGTTGGCGGACTTCCTGAAGACCTCAACTTTGAACTTGTTGAGCCAATCAAACTTCTCTATAAAGATGAGGTTCGTGTAGTGGGTGAAGCTTTGGGTCTCCCCCATGCGATGGTATATCGTCAGCCATTCCCAGGTCCAGGTCTTGGTGTTCGTTGCCTTGGTGCAATCACACGTGACAGACTTCATGCACTCCGTGAAGCAGATGCAATTCTTCGTGAAGAATTTGACAACTGCGGTCTTAATGAAAAAGTATGGCAGTATTTTATTGTTGTTCCAAACATTAAGAGTGTTGGTGTTAAGGACGAAAGCCGTTATGAAGGTTGGCCAGCAATCATCCGTGCAGTCAATACAAAGGATGCTATGAGTGCTACAATCGAAGAAATCCCTTATGAAGTGCTTCACAAAATTACAGACAGAATCACACACGAGGTTGAGGGTATCAACCGTGTGCTCTATGACCTCACTCCAAAACCAATCGGCACAATCGAGTGGGAATAATACAAACTGGCTAACAAGTGCCCGAAAACCCTTGAAAATACAGGGCTTTCGGGCATTTCAGTGATTGACGAAAAATGCCATTGCAACACTTTTGCAACACGCAATGTTAAAAGCGCAAAAAGGAATAGTTGCGGGTGTTTTGCGAGTTAATAACGAGACGAAGAGAGGTATTACATATGAAGTGTCCGAGTTGCGGAGCAGAAGCAAAAGGAAAGTTTTGCGAATACTGTGGAAGTGAAATGCCACAGGAAAAACCAACTGTTAATATTACAAACAATTACTATGGTAGTACTACACCCTATGATAATACCGAGATTGAAAGCACTCTCGGTAAATGTCCTAAGTGCGGTGATTCCAAAATCACATTCAAGAGAGAGCGAGTAGGTACTGCAACCCAATCTCGTTCCCGTAAAAATTACATTGGCACGGGTAGACAAGGACAATCCGTAAGTCAATCCGCATATAGAACCATTGGTGTTTGTCAAAAATGCGGTTACACTTGGAACCCCAATGCAACGAATAAGGGTTCTGGTAAAAAGACTTGGTTGTGGGTTCTTGGTTGGATTTGTATTTTTCCGTTGCCCCTTACTATATTGCTGTTGAGAAAGAAAGATATGAAACCCGCGGTTAAATACGGTATTATCGCCGTCGCTTGGCTTCTGTTCTTTGTTATTGGTATGTCTGGCAATAGCGAAACTGATGTTCCTCAGACCGACACACCGCCGTCTTATAACGAAACCGTGCAAGGAGACCAAACCACGGACAATTCTTTTGTTGATACCAATGCAAGCGAAGATAATAACGAGACAACTACCGACACTACTACCGAAGCAGAAACTTTGGATGTTGTCCTTAACAATTACATTAGTGATGCAGTAAGCAAGTATAATGCACAGGCAACAGAACAACTTGTATTTGTTGAGGCCTTTACCCCGTCTGACAAAGAGAGTGGTCATTATAGAACCGAGTTTAGATTAACAGCATACAAAGATGCTGTTGGCAAATCCTATCTGCTTGGCGACAAGGTTGTTGACATTATTGCTTCTCAAACTATTTTTGGAGAAATCAACTGCCGAGTTTATACGAACGATACCAGTCTTGACCAGGTTATCGCTCTGCTCCAAGGTTTCTCACCTATTTTGGATGCGGAATTAACTGCTGGGGAATTACAAGAAACTATAACCGAGGTATCTACGAAGAAAACTGCCAATGGTTATTATTTTGGCGAGTTAGGAATTACCTTGTTTGGTAGCGATGAAAAGGGTTATGAACTAATGCTCAAAAACGACTAATTGCGGAAATATTTACGTGATCTGTGATAATATTAATCGCAGACCAATATAAAAGAAAAACTATAGTAAAGCATTAAATGCTACAATACATATTAGCCACTCGGTACTATTCAGCAAGCAATTTTGCAACATTTTCTGCAACAGCAATTTTGATAAATAAAATAATGGGCAGAAAAATGGGGTCAAAATTGCTGTTTAGGATAATATTTAGAGCATAAATAAGCAAAAGAAGAAACTCAAAAATGAGTGGGAATAAGTAGCAACCCTCTAAAGCAGATAATTCCATTCATCTAAAAAGGGTAAATTTGTTCATCCTCTAACCACTGAGTTTGCGGATAAATAAGAGAAGAAATAGTTTTAAGCACGATAAAAATTTTTGCCCTGCAGACGATAAATCGTTTTTGCTATGACAGGGATAGTTCTAAATGGTTTTATAAAGGGTGGTAAACATGAGTACAACAAACAACTTCACATGGGATTCTTTTCAAGAATGGTTAGTTAAAAATGGAAAAGTAAAAGAAAATACTGCTAGCTCAATTAATTCAAGAATAAACAGAATTAAAGAAGAGTATTCCATTGAATATGAGTATGCAAAAGACGGATGTGCTGAACTTTTGTCGGATTTCACATATACCGCACAAGATGCGCAAAATGGAGTTATTCCAAATGTTCGCATTAATATATCTGGTAGTTATCTTAAAGGATTGCGCTCGCTTAAAAGAGCTCTCATCCTTTACATCGACTATCTTGAAACATATACTCCTAAAACACCAGTAATCCCGAGCGCTGATTGCGTTTTTAAGGGCAATTTCGATGATTTCAAGAATTTTACAGGTCCAAAGTGGCGCAATAAAATTCAAGCAATTACCAAAGCCCCAAAAAAGCAAGTGATGTATTGTGAGTGTTGTGGCAAAAAGAAGACTCTTGAGGCAGCCCACAGAAACGGGTTTGAAAGGAATGATTTGATTAAGAGAATTCTTGATACCTATTTTATGGTATCGCCTGACAATTATGAAGTAGGTCTCTATAACTTTGAGCAAAAATTCATTGATGCTCACAAACCATTGGAAGATGTGTTTTTCTTTTTATGTGCTGACTGCCACGATGAATATGACGGAAAAGATGCTGCTAAAAGTAATCTTGTGGAGGTTACCGTTTTAGCGAACAGGAAAAAGAAAACAACCCCTTGATTTTGTGACAGCAAAAGCAAGTAATAATACTGATAATAGCATTCATCCTCTAACCGCTGAGTTTGAGGAAAAAAGATAAATAATATAGCAAATAAAGCGTTGCATTTAAGAGTTATCCACTCCTTTTTGCAACGCTTTTTATAATGATTAAGTATTATCAAGAATGCACAAATGATTTCAACAACATATTGATTTAATACTGTCCATTTATATGTACATATATTACAGTTATTTTCTAAACAAAACATTGAAATTAAATTGTTATTCTTGCTACCTTGCCCCAAGGTGGCTCAACATTTTTATTGTTAAGAAGCCATAGCACAGGAATTCCAAAAGCAAGTTTTTCTTGTGGAAATGGTGCGTATCCATCTGTAAGAATAATGATGCTTGCAGGTGGTTTATCAGTCATATGCTTGTGAACATATTCAAATATAATCTGAAAATCTGTGCCACCGCCACCTGCAGGTCGAATTGTCTTGAATTCTGTTTCATTCATAAATGGCTTCGGTTCGATAATAGCAGCATCAAAGAATCCTAACCAACCTTTAAGCTTACCGTCGAACTGGTCAATAGCACCCTTAATCTCCGAATAAGCCGCAGTAATCATCTCATCACTCATTGACCCTGAAGTATCAATCATAAAAAGAATATCTTCAACCATATCCTCTTTACCATTAAAATCGGGTAGGAAGAAGGGAATTTCGTCAAAGCGACGGTCAGGTGGTGAAAATGAATAATCTACAACTTCTTCCTGAATAAAATCATTAAGTATTGTACGCCAATTAGTTTGTGGTTTTCGCAACTCTTCAAGTATTCTCTCAGCAAACAGCGGAAGAAGGCCTCGTGTATTCGAGGGGTCCCTTATTGAAATTGCCTCAACAGCATCTCCAAAATGCTTAACCCACACATCACGAAGCACGTCATCTTCTTCAAACATTCCCCAGTGTGCATGGTCATCCCAACTGCCACCACAATCTTTTTTCTCGGCTTGTTCTTTCTTTGCTCTGCCTAATGCAACCCCGCCAGTAAGTAAATTGGGATTTGTTTTAGGCAGTTGTGGTACCATTTGATAAACCTCTTCTGCAGTGTATTTATAGCCTTCATCTCCACTTGGAGTTTGATGCATTGATTCACCATAATGGCTCAAGGTAATGCTTTGTGCATTCATATTATTCTCATATAAAATATTTGAATTTACAACTATATCTGCTGCAATATTATATCCTTCAGCATCAAATTTTGTTCCACGAAAACAATGCTGTAAAACAACGTGCATAATCTCGTGCATCATAACGAAATCCAATTCACTGTCAGACAAGTTATCAAGGAATTCTGGGCCAAATGCTATGCGAAATCCGTCTGTATATGCAGTTGGTGCTTCTTCATCAATGGTATAAGTCATATGCATTAAAAGCAGTCCATAAAAGCCGTGATTACACAGTATTCTTAATCTTGATTTTAAAAGTCGTTTTGTGTATTCCTGAATCTTATCATTTGACAGAGCCATTCAATAACCTCCCCTTTGTTGAAAGCCATTTGGCAAACTCGGGAATTCTCATGAGCTTTTCTTTATAGCCATCTTCAATATACATATAATCTTTAAGTAATACTGCTGAGAAATCAGGTGGCATATGCTCAGCATAAACAATTGAATTTGTTATTCTATTCATGTCTGTTTTATGCTCACGAGCATAAGCTGTCATTGATGCTGTCAATGCATACATTGCATCTGAATTTTTAGGCAATTGTGGCATTTTGCCATCAAAAATATCTTCTATATCAGGAAGTGAATTGTAAACCTTTGCCCAAGTCCTGAATTCAACAGCCACACCAGTCCCTACAAGTCCCGCAATTAGATGATACATTTTGTCCACATCATCACTTACAGAATTGAGAATATTGCTGACCATTTCCCATGAACGAGGTGTGGCGAAAGCCAAATCGTCAGACGATGAGTCAAAGCCCATAAGGTAATTCTGGCGAAATGATAAAAAGCCTATAATCTTATGGTTTATTCCGTTAGATATTGCCCATTGCTTCCATGATTTAAAGCTGCCTTCAGCCTCAATATGTAAAAGACGGTTTGCAAGGGCTTTTGGCATTTTAAACGCAACGGATTTATCGGTTGTACGGTTACCTGCTGCAATCACAATGCAATTTTCTGGTAGTTTGTGCTCACCGACAACTCTGTCAAGGGTAATCTGATATGCTGCTGCCTGAACAGATTGCGGTGCTGCTGAAATTTCATCAAGGAATAAAATGTTAACGATGTCATCACTATCATCCATTTGAAAAATTTGTGGTTTAAGCCACACTGCAAGTGTCTTATCTGCATTTGAGGTTGGAATACCACGCAAATCAATAGGATTGAACAACAAAAGACGAACATCGGTTACAACTGTTTTTTTATCTGTCTGTTTTTCAATTATTTTAGCTAACTGACGCACAGCCTGAGATTTACCAACACCGGGAGCACCCCACAGCATTACTGACGGGATTGTTCTTATAGGCAATTTCTGATTTATAACCGAAACATACGCATTTGAAAGTTCATCAATAATTCTATTAATATTCATTGACGGAATATTTGTAAGTTTTATTTCATTCATTTCTTGTTCACTCCTAAATCTTTATCAATTTTTTCAAGTTCAGTCTGTAAAGACTGAATTTCATCTGCATAACTTTCTTTTTTGTTAAGTTCGTTGATTATTGACTCTCTTTTTGCTTTTAGTACTGATAGTTTATCTTCAAGACGCAAGAGTCTTGCCTCAAGGTCATCAAGACAGTTATCAATACGAATAAGAGTACCCACCGCACTTTCTCCCAATTCAACATAATACCTTCCATTTTTCTGTAACCATACAAACGGCTTTTCATTCACCATATTTTTAGGAAGAATGATATCAAATCCGCAATAGCTCATAAGCTTTGTTTCTGTTTCTTTTAAGAAGTTTTTCTGCACTGCTTCAAAAATTATGTCACGAATTGCTTTTCGCTGGTCTTTATCGTGTTCAATTTTATTTTTTGAATAAAACACAATATCATTTTTGCATTTTTCGATATAGTCCTCCTGCTGTGCAATCTCTGCAGGGATTTCAAGCAATTCTTTTGCAAGATTTTGTTTTGTTTCAATCATCTTTCTCTGCAAGGTCATATATCTTGTAAGTTCATTTGCAGTTTCAACTCGCTTTTTGATTAACGGATTACCAATTGCAAGAGCTTTTACTTCAGCATAGTTCAACACTGTATCGTCAATATCTGCACCACTGCGTTGAGAAATAGAGCCTGAAAGTAAATCGCTGATAAATCGTTGCTTTGTTTCAAGTAACTGCCATGAATATGCATCAAAGCTACCCTCTGTTATATAACGATAAATATATACCTTTTTGTTTGTATTGCCCTGCCTTAAAATTCGGCCTTCTCGTTGCACCATATCGGCAGGACGCCATGGTACATCAAGATGATGAAGTGCTATAAGCTTGTCCTGAACATTAACTCCAAGTCCTAACTTGAATGTTGAACCGATAAGAATTCTAACTTCCCCTGCTCTCATTTTACGGAACAACTTGTCCTTTTTCTTTTCAGTGTCAGCATCATGAATATATGCAATATCATCACTTGAAACACCCATATCAACAAGAAGATTCGCAAGCTCGTCGTACATATTAAAACCATTCTTAGGTGTTGAGGTGTCGCAAAAGATAAGTTGAGTACCTTTATTGGAATATGTTTTATTGTAAATATCAAAAACATTCTCTGCACATCTTGCAACCTTTGATTGATACGTAAACAATGCATTATTATCAACAAGACGTAAATCAAGAGCTGCTTTTCGACCATCTGTTGTAATTTTGAGCATATTATCATCTTTACGATTAATCAGTCCACTACGCACCTTATCTGCACGTTCAGAAATATCATCAAGATAATCTGAAAACTCTTTGGTCTTTCCAATAAGTGCGTCTGTATAACCGTCAGTTTCGGGAATTTCAGAAGATGATGCCACACTATGAAAATCTGCAATTGATGCCAAAAGTGATGTAAGCTCAGGAAGGTTATGAAATTTTGCAAATCTTGTTGCAAGACGATAATTATTAGTATCCACATCGATTTCAAATTCCGATACTTTTTCTGCAAACATACCAATCCAACTATCAAAACTTTGAAGGTCCAATAGTGCAAGTTCGCCACTTTGCAGGTAGGATTGCATAATAAACGCATCAGTTATTGAATTGGTAATAGGTGTACCCGTTGCAAAAACCACACCTTTTCCGTCATTCTGTCTTTGCACGCAATGAACTTTATCCAACATATCCTGACATTTTGACGAGCCTTTTTTATTGATGCCAAGCACCTTATCTACCTTTGAAGTAATTGGAACATTTTTAAAATTATGTGCTTCATCAACAAAAAGATAATTTACACCTAACTCGTCAAAATAGACCGAGTTATATAAATTATCGATTGCTGTTTCAAGGTCAAAAAGTGCTTCATTGAGTGCTTTTTCTTTTTGCTTGAGTTTAGATGTTGCTTTATTTCGTGCTTGTGCAGCTTTTGCTATTACTGCCTTTTGCTCTTCAATTGCGTTTTTATAATATTCTCTTGATAGTGGGATAAGTTCAAAGCAACTATATGCCATTAAAATTGCATCATAATCATTATCACGAATGGTTTCGAGCATTTCTTCACGCTTTTGAACACTAAATTTATTAGGTGTTACACAAAGGATATTTGCATTTGGGTATAATTCAAGAAAAATATTTCTCCACTGCTCTGTAAGATTATTAGGAATTACAAAAAGATTTTTCTTTGAAAGTCCCATTCGTCTTAATTCCATTGCTGCAGCAATCATAATATATGTTTTGCCAGCTCCCACATCATGCGCTAACAATGTGTTAGGTGAAAAGAGAATTCGTGCAACCGCATTTTTCTGATAAGGGTAAAGTGATGCCTTTTCTGACATTCCTGGAAATTTAAGAAACGAGCCATCAAAATGTCTTGCTTTAACACAACTGAAATTGTTTTCAAAGATAATTTCAAGTCTTTCTTTGCGTTGTGAATCCTGCCATACCCATTTTTGAAATTCTTCAATAATTAATTTTTGCTTTTCCATAGCAAGAAGAGTTTCTTTTTTATTGATTACCCTCTTTACACCTGATTTGTTTGTTTGACAAGACATCTCATCAGTAACTGATATTGTTTTCATATTAAGTGTTTTTTCAATAATGTGAAGAGCACCCATTCGGCTTGTGCCGTATGTTGTGTTAGCAGCCACCGAATTTCTTGTGTAATTATATCTGGTTTTAAAAGGAATTTCCCAAGTGCCTGTAATTTCGTCGTGCATTGTTTCTAGACTTCCCCAACCATAACCACTACACGAACCTAAAAGATAAGTTATAAAATCATCAATAATATCAGTCGGTACCCATGGTGAACCGAGAGTAATGTAAATGTCTTTTGTAGCAACACTCGGTGGAAGAATTTTTTCAAGTGCTTTGATATTTTGAGAAAAATATCCGTTATAATCTTCATTTGCCTGTTTTGCAATTTGCCATTTTCTCATAAGGTTGCCCGAAAGATATTCGTCTGCGGTTTCCCAACCCTTATAAAAACATTCGTTCCAAGTTGTAGGGTTCTGATAAATTGAGCCTTTTAATTCATTGATGCAGGTTTTGTAATCCTTACCTGTTACAGATGAGATATACTCAATATCAACTCGACCAAGAGTTGTAAGGGACATTATAAGAGCATCAGCAACTGACTCCATATGCACACCTCGTGTACGTGCGTCAGCATCAAAGTAATTATTCCAGTCAAGAGGCAAATCCATTGAGGTAACTTCTGCGATGTGTTTATCTTTTCGATCTTTTTCTCTCTGTGCTTTTTCTTCAGCCTTTCTACGTTTCTCTTCTTCTTTTTGCTTTCGTTCCAGTTCTTTTTGCCTTGCTTCTTGTTTTTTGACTTCATTTAAAGCTATATTAAGAGATTCAATTGCTACAGCTAAATCTTCTTTTGATAAGTTGTTACCAAAATCTCTCATATTCTGAAAAAACTCATCAAAAACAGAAAGTTGACCTGCCAACTCTTTATTTTGTTTTGTACCGTTTTTCATAATTGCCTCCATTGTCTTATTATGGTATTAATTATAAAAAACCATATGCACCATTTTTGACCCATTGTGTCCGTTAAAATACCCTCAACCGAGAATTTTTTTATTGCTATTTTCTATTTCTTGATTGAAAATATATTTGAGGTGATTTTTGTGTACACTAAACCTGCAAAAAAGATGTTGATGCTCAATATTCTTGACATACTGAAACGCTACACTGATGAGAATCACAGACTTAGCCAGAAAGAAATCGGTGATATTCTCAAAAATGAATATTGTATGGACATTGAACGCAAGGCAATCAAACGAAATCTTATGAATCTCATTGAATTCGGTTATGAAATTGAATACAGCGAGGCAATACGAATGGTGCCTGCAAAAGATGACAAAACGGGTGAAATCACTCTTGAAGAAAGCTATATTCTTTCTGACTTTTATCTTGTTCGTGAATTCAGCGATTCGGAGCTTCGTCTGACCATTGACAGTCTGCTTTTTTCAAATCATATTCCTTCAGCTCAAAGAAAAAAACTGATTGATAAGCTTGCGGGGTTATCCAACACTTATTTTAAATCGAAAAACAAGCACATTCATGCCGCACCGCAAATCAAGAACGATAACAAGCAGATGTTTTATACAATTGATATTCTTGACGAGGCAATCAGCAAAAAGTGTCAGGTTTCATTCACATATTGCGAGTACGGAACGGACAAGCGGTTACATCGCCGTTGTCGTCCTGATGGTACTGTGCGTGAATACATAATAAATCCTTATCAAATGGCGGCAAAAGAAGGTAAATACTATCTCATTTGCAATTACGATAAATTTGACGATATTTCCAATTATCGTATTGACCGCATTGCAGACATTAAATTGTTGAAATCCCCAGCCAAGCCCTTCGAGAAGCTTCACGGTGCAGATAAAAACGGACTTAATCTGCAAAAATATATGGCAGAGCATATTTATATGTTTGCAAGTGATAATGTGCGAACAGACTTCAAAATTCCACGGGCTATGATTAGCGATGTTATTGATGTTTTTGGTGATGGCATAAGCTTTTATGACGAAACTGACACACATGTTACTGTGTCGGCTTATGTTAATGAAATGGCGATGTTTCACTATGCAAAAAGCTTTGCACCCGATGTGGTTGTATTGACACCACAATCCCTTGTTGATAAAATAAGGGCGGATATTCAAAAGTCGGCGGAGGTTTATAACAATGAACTATGATGAATATGTAAAGCAACTTGACGAAATGTATGATGAAATATACTGTAATGAAAGTTGTGGAAATCGTTGTGAACATTGGGAAAAATGCAAACCTGATGAACCTGTAAAATTTTACTTTGACCGTGTAAAAGTTGGCAAGGAATATGGAACAATTTATCCAAAAATCCTTTTTGCTGGTTTAGAAGGTGTACACGGTGAAGTTGAAGATTTAAGAATAACTGAAATTAGTGAACCAAGTTTAACCGTTTTTAACAATCATTACAAAGGTGTACGCTATGTTTTATCCTATTTATTATCTAAATTATCAAAAGAAACTCCTCCCAAAAACTCCTCAGTTGAAGAATTAAATCAAGAGCAGTACAATGAGCATTTGAAACATTATTGCCTAACAAATCTCTACAAATGTGCCTTTGGAAAACCCGATAAAAATTCGGGATTAACTCACACGACCAAAATGCAAAACGAGTGTTATAAAATTTTTCTTAAAGAAATTAACATATTGCGTCCCGATATTGTTGTTATTCAAGTGGTAGCAAATAGACCTAAAAATCTTTGGAAATCAATGGTGAAAACATACGGAAATAAAGAAGAATTGCTAAAAAGAGCTGAAAGAAATGCAAACACTTCTGCTTATCGTCTTTATTATGATGATGGAACTCCATTTTATTGTATATGGACATATCATGGCAATGGAGCACCCTTCGCAAAACAACGAGGTGGTCGATTTGGAAACAATAATATTGAATACATTGAAACTGAATTAAATCCTGTGCTTGATGAAGTTGTTATTCAATACCTTAAAGGCAAATAACTTAAACTCCCATTATTCTATATGCACCCCAAAAGTGTCTAACTTTTGGGGTGCATGTAAATTGTGTAATATTAGTATGACAGTTTCATATTTTGTTCGGATTGAAATATAAAACAAGTTGTGATATACTTATTTTGTATTAATATCAAAAAGGTTGATGAGGTATGATTAAAAAAATAGTGGCAATGATGTTGGTATTTATTTTGCTTTTATCAAGTGTGGGTTGCAGTAGAATTACCAATATTATCGACGGTATTATTGGTAACACCACATTAGCAGATGAAAACTCAACCACAGAAACAACTACTGAAGCTGAAACTGAAGAAGTTGGCACTACACTACCCGTTCAAACCACTCAGACGGAGCAGACAACCGAAACAACAACTAAATCTACAACTACCACGGCAAAACCCACAACTACTGAAATTACAACTGCCAAACCCACTACCACAAAAAAAGAAACTACTACTGTTAAAATAGATGAAAGCGATTTTTCAAACGATACACTTTTAAGCTTCAGTAACAGTGACCTTAAAGTGATAAAAAATGAGTTTTTTAGACTTGTGAATGAAGAACGTGTACGTTGCGGTGTTTCACCTTTAACAGAAAATAGCATTATCTCTTCTGCGGCAGAAATACGAAGTCGTGAAATTGTTAAGTATTATTCCCACACACGACCTGATGGCACAAGTTGTTTCAGTATTTTTGAAGATGAAAAGCATTATTACAAATTCCGTACTGTCGGTGAAAATATTGGTAAAAAATACATAACCAATTATCAGGAATCAGATTTTAATAAGATTTATTCTCCACAAGATTTAAAGCAGATTGCTACCGATTTCTTTGAGGGATGGAAAAACAGTGCTCCCCACTATAAGAATATGATTTCTGCAGATTATGAAGAAACCGGTTTCTGCTTTATGCGATATTATAATGAAGAAAAGGGAGAACTTGGAATTGTCGGAGTTCATCTTTTCGGAACACCACTATAATAAAAATCGAACTCGTTTTGATTATTAAAAGCATTTTACAATCAAACCTATTTTAAAGGAGTTAGCTTTATGAAAAAGAAGGTTATATTTATTGCTTTGGCACTTGTTTTGGTTGGTGCAATTATTGCTACCGCTATTTTAGTACCTAAAATGGAATATGCTAAAGATTCGGGTGATACTGAAGATTTATTCAGACAGAATGTGGCTTCGGTAGGCTTTGAAAATACTATTGAAACGGCTGTTCCTCAAACTGAACTTTACAATATGATTAAAACTCATTTTGAGGGCGAACTTCCCGAAGGAAAGACCGAGAAAAAGGCAATAATCATTGGTTATGACGGTTGTCGTGCCGACATTCTTACAGAGATGCAAAATGAAAACAGTGCAATTTCTGCTTTACTTAAAGATGGTGCTTCAATCAAACTTTCATATTGTGGCGGTGTTAACTACCCTGCTATGAATACGCAGGATACTTCAACCGCACCCGGTTGGTGTTCAATTCTTACGGGTGTGTGGGCGGATGAGCACGGAATTACTGCAAACGGAATACAAAAATCGCTTGAACACAAAACACTTCTTACCACACTTGTTGAAGAAGATGTTATTGACAGTGCATCATTCATTACAAAATGGGCAGGTCACTTCTCGAAGAAAAAATCAACATATATTCTTGAAAAAGAATACTGTGAACAGAATAATATCAATGTGGCTTTCAACAAATGCAAAAATGATGAAAAATCGCACGAATATACCTTGAGTGAGATATCTAAAAAGGACTGTTCAGATTTTATTTTCGTAATTTATGAGCCCACCGACTCAACAGGCCACGACCTTGGCTTTACCATTAACAACCCGAAATATAAAGAAGCATTCAAAACCGCTGACAAATATGGATTTGATACACTTAATGCAATTAAGTCAAGAGAAACATATGATACAGAAGACTGGCTCATCATTGTAACATCTGACCACGGCGGAATTGGTACTGACCACGGTAATGAAAGCATTCAAGAGAGAATGACCTTTGTTGTTTCAAACAAATAATAGTTGGTGATAATATGAAAAGCCTTACATTTGAGCAATTTAACAATGCCAATTTTAAACTTTTCGGCGAAAATCCCATAATTAAAAATCCTATTAACAGTTTTGTTGTTGCTGACCCAAGTGTGTTGACGCCCGATGTTGCTCACGACGGAAAATGGCATTTATTCTGCCACACATTTTTTGGTGTGTATCATTATGAAAGTAATGATGGCATAAACTTTAAGAAAAAAGACAAGATTGTTAATCGTGCAATGCGACCCAATATCAATTATATTGACGGCACATATTATCTGTTTTTTGAGAGAACAAGACCTGTTATTTTTAATCTTTTGAGTCTTGTTGGGGCAAAATGGAAATCAGAAATCTACTGCGTTGAGTCAAAAAATCTTAAGGATTGGTCAAAGCCTTATTTGGTAATTGGCAAAACCCGTGATTATGAAGAATGTAAACAAGGAATTGCCATTTCTAATCCTTTTTTAATTGATACGAAAAACGAATACAGAATGTATTATTCCTGCGGACAGACTTTCATTAAAGACTGTGGCTTCTGTGAGCCCACACACATAAGTTTTGCAGAGAGCGAGAGTATTACAAAAGACTACATATCAAGAGAAACACCAATAATAAGCCCAGATAAAAATATTGAATATTTAAACCTTTGTTCAGGTTGTTTAAAGGTTTATAAATTGGCAGATTGCTATATTGGGTTACAAAACGGACTTTTTGAAAAGGACGGAAAAAGTCATTCGGCAATTATGCTTTTGCGTTCTAATGATGGTATAAATTTTGAATTTGTAAAGCCCTTTTTAGTGCCACAGCTTCAGGGCGAAAGCAAATGGATGGCACAATATGTTTATGCGTGTTGTCTTACATATTACAAAGGCAAATTAAGACTTTATTTTAATGCCAGAAACGTATCAAATAATCTTACCGGCAGAGAGTGCATCGGCATTTATGAAGCGGAGTTATGATTATGAAAAAGAGTAAAAAAACATTGACAGTTATCGGTTGTCTGGCACTTGCGGTAGCCATTAGTGCAGGTGCGTGGCAAATCGGTGTACATCAAAAATCAAAGAAATATAATCTTATAAAACTTGATACAAACAATGTCCCCGCCCCCGTTAACTCACCCGTCAAAGAAGACGATATTCAATTAAGTGAAGTAAAAATGCACTATGTAGTATATGGTGACAAGGGGCATCCGTTAATTCTTGTACACGGTAACGGTGGTAATAAAGACTCGTTGAAAGAGGCTGCAACATATCTTGCAAATGATTATACAGTTTATGTTATTGAGAGTCGTTGCCACGGTCAGAGCAGTGACCCCGATGTTATTTCTTATGACCTAATGGCAAAAGATATTAAAGAATTTGTTGAGGCTTTAGGTCTTGAAAAGCCCTATCTTATGGGACACAGCGACGGAGGTATAAATGCACTCACAGTGGCTTATTCATACCCCGATTTATTGGGTGGTTTCATTTCTTGCGGCGCTAATACTACACCTAATACGTTAAAGCCATATTTTACAATTGGAGTTAAAGTCAATGATTTATTTAATTCTAACAAGCTCAATGATATGATGCTCACTCAACCGCAGATGAATGCGGAACTACTTTCTCGTATCACCTGCCCTGCTTATATTGTTGCAGGCGAATATGATATTATGTGGCTTTCAGACTCCGTATTTATTCACGAAAATATAAAGGACAGTAAAATTGCCATAATTGAGGGTGGCGACCATTCTTCATACATATCGCAAGACGGCAAACAGGCTTATGTGTTGGCACACGAGTTTTTTAGTTCAATATAAATATTAAAAGGGACGATTTAGAATCGTCCCTATATTTTGTATTGAAATTGTAATTGAATTGGTATATAATTACTTTGATAAATTTATAACAATATTTAAAGGGGTTATTTTTATGGCAAGATATGCTATTTATGGTGCAGGGTCTTTGGGCACTGTACTCGGTGCATTCATTACAAAAAATGGTGGCGAAATTGACCTTATCAACAGAAACAAGGCTCACGTTGAAGCACTTAACACAAAGGGTGCAAAGATTATCGGCACAGTGCAAATGACAGTACCTGTTAAGGCTATTACACCCGACCAGATGGAAGGTAAATATGACGTTATTGTGCTTCTTACAAAGCAGTTATTCAACAAAGAGGTTGTAACAATGCTTAAGGATTACCTTACTGATGACGGTGTTATTGTTACACTCCAAAACGGTATTCCCGAGCCATCTATTGCCGAAATTATCGGCACAGAGCACACAATGGGTTGTGCGGTTGAATGGGGTGCAGCACTCTTAGAGCCAGGTGTTTGCGAGCTTACAAGTGACAAAGACAGTCTTTCATTCCATATGGGTAAAATGGAGGGAATTACCGACGCACAATTCAAAATGGTTAAAGACTTGCTTGAATTGATGTGCCCAGTTCACGAAGAAGAAAATCTTATGGGTGCACGTTGGTCAAAGTTACTTATCAACTCAACATTTTCAGGTCTTGGCACAGTTGTTGGCGGTGTTTTCGGTGATGTTACTGAAGATAAAGCAGGTCAGAAGGTTGCAATTCGTTGTATGAAAGAAATCATCGATGTTGGTCACGCATCGGGTATTGAGTTTGCACCCGTTCAGGGTAAAAATATTGTTGGTCTTTTCTATTGGAAAGGTGCATTAAAGAGAGCATTTGGTTGCTTCTTACTTCCTATCGCACTTAAAAAGCACAGAGATATTGAGCCATCAATGTTGCAGGATTTGAAAAAAGGTAAGCCCTGTGAGGTTGACGCAATCAATGGTGTTGTTTGTGATTTTGGTAAGAAATATAATGTAGCAACACCAATAAACGACCGTATTGTTGAGATTATCAAGAAAATTCAGAATGGAGAACTCAAAGCAACAAAAGAAAACTTTAAGTTGTTTGATGATTTGTTATAATTTAAGGCAAAATATTAGGCAGTCCGATTGGACTGCCTTTTTCACTTTATAGAATGAATGGGTAGTGTGAATCCCTCCACCGCCGTTGGCGGTCCCCCTCCCTTTGACAAGGGAGGCATAGTCGAAAACAAGATTTAACCTACACCGATTATTTCATATTCAACCTCATAACCGTTTTCGTATTCAATCATATCGGTTATAACACTTGTTTCCATAGTTTCTTCATTGTAATATTCATCATAGCCATTTGGTTTGCCAATTCCTAATTGTAACATTGCGTCATCAACAGCACAATCTTTTCTGATGCAAAAAACTCCTTCTACACACCCGTTAGAACAATTATTATCGCCACAATACTCAGCTCTTTTAACCATTACTGCATCCGCACCACTAATTTTCAACTCAAGTATTTCTAAAGTAGTTGTATCATCATTAAACTCCCCAAACAAGTCTGTAGATATTTGAATATCATCCGCATAATCACTTCCGCCTATAAAGGATTCTGATGAATCTGCAAATGTGCTTATAAATGATGCGAGAATTGTGAACACCACAATTATTACGGCACATAGAACTGCAATTGTAATATACATCTTTCTGTAAATGCCCTTACCACGAATTGCTTTAATAAGGAAGATTACAAGAAGTGCTAACGGTATAACCAAAAAGATAACTGTAAAAAATACTTTGCTTATTCCGTCAGTTGCATCTTCATCATATAAAATGCCGAAATCGTCCTCAAAATAACTTTCTTGTGCCGCTTTGATGTCAATTAACAAAGCTTCATCGGTGATATGGTAAATTGTCTTACCTGCAATTCCGCTCATACCATCCCATCCAATATGCATCTTAATTCCTAATTCTTCATAATCTGCATAATAATAATCATCGCCAATTCGTATCATCAAGCCAACACCGAGCACAATTGAGCCGTCTGCATTTCTGACAGTTACGTCGAAAAGGTCATTAAAATCTTCTAATTCTTTTCTTTTTAAAGTAACTGCCTCACCAAAAAGTTGATTCTTTTCAGCCTTAACAATATTGCCTTCGGGGAACAAGAATTCGATTTCATATTCACTTGCCTCACCATTAAGCAATTGATTATACTCTTCAAGATATTTATCTTTCAAAAAAGTTGAAATAAACTGTGAGCCGTCTTTGTAGGTAATTGAAACACGATAGATATTTCGTTGTCCGTTACACTCAAATTCAATTAAATTTACTTCTTCTTTTTGAGCCTCTGTGAGTTCAACATAAATATCATTACCAGTATCGTATTCTTGATTATAAACATCATCGACCAATAGCATATAATCTATATCTGAAATAAGCATTGATGAATCTATTCGTGAAAATGGTTCACCATCAACATACAATTTCTTGTAATCCTCTGAAAAAGTTGCTTTTGGCTCTTTTGCAGAAAAGATATCAACATCTTCTGCAAATACAGTTATTGCGAAACAGGAGAAAATAAGAACAATTGCAATAATTAAAGATAATATTTTTTTCATATTTACTCCCCCTTAACT
>JAZNZJ010000094.1:0-6602 GCA_045594885.1 Candidatus Fimenecus sp.
TTGCGAATGTCGTCCGAATTCGTCAACAAATGTGTAAACCAATGGCGACAAGAAACCAAAATACAGATAATAGTTATTTTTCAACTTAAACGCATCACATTTTTTAGGTGATTGCGGGTTACTTTTAAGAAACGAAACAAAATCAAGCAAATCATCAATTTTATCTGTTTCAAAAATCGCACTGTAACCATTCTTTTTCACTCTGTATCGCATTTTTTTCTTATCTGAAAAGGTGAAAATGAAAAAACACCCTCCGTCTTGAGTGGGCATAGCCTCAACCGTTACATTACCCCCTTCAAGTCTTTTCGCAGAATCGGTCAAGTTTAAAATTCGTTTAATTGCAAAATTTGCATCTTCATTATTGTCAAGAGTTTCATATGTAATATTATATTTTTTCATTTCTGTTGCAGAAAGTTCAACAAGCACCACATTGTCGGTTATGGATTCAAAAATCATACTGAATACCTCCAAAGTATCTTATGTTTCATCATATTACAAGGACGGGCAATGTGCAATAAATAAATTTTGGAAAGTGAGGAATGAGTTTTGACAAATACAACAACGCCTCAAAAATCACAGGAATTTTTACAGACACGCAAAATAATGAAAGATTATCTCATTATGCTCAGTGTGCCTGTTATTGCGGCTGTTTTTAACTTTGGTCTTGCTGCCGTTTTTCTCATTTTACTTTCAGCAATCACTTGCTTTATCTGTAAAAAAGTGGGTGAAAAAATTCTCAAAACTGATTTTCCGTCAAGAGATTACTCATCAGCTGTAATTGGTATTACAGTGGCACTTTTATTACCCGCAACTGCACCTTGGTGGATGGTTGTTTTCACCACCGCATTTGCTTATTTTATATGTGTTATGCCCTTCGGCTCATCTGACAATTCACCATTTGTTCCATCTGTTGCCGCACTTTGCTTTGCGTCACTTTGTTGGGGCGAACATCTTTTCAATTATGCACAAGCGGGTGACTCACTTGCTAAAATGCTTTTGCAAGGTAACTCAATTGGTGAAAATATTGCATCCGTAATTGATGTTTTAGTGGGAAACACACCCTCTGCAATGGGTACGGGTTGTATTCTTGCTCTTTTTGGTACACTTGCATATCTTACAATCCGCCGTACCAAAGACAGTATTCCCGCATATACATTTATTCTTGCTGTTTCAATAATGGCACTGCTTTTCCCAAGAATAAGTACCGGCAGATTTATTTCTCTCATTATGGAGCTTTCTTCGGGTATGATTCTTTTCGGTGCAATATTCTTTATGTCATATCCATCAATTATGCCAAAAAGAACAATCTCACGCATTTTGTGGGGCTTTGTTTCGGGTATAATCTGTATGTTAATCCGTTATGCAAGTCCAATTGAAGAAAGTGCACCATTTGGTATTTTGATTGCTTGTGCAATCAGCGATTTCTTCGATAAATTACCCCTTACAAAGAAAGAAAAACAGGCAATTGTTGAAGATGAAAAAGAAAATGAAGTTGTTGAAGCTCCTGCAATTACCGTTGTCCCCGAAGAAATTCTCAGCGAAATACCCGATGTTGAAATAGCTTCAGAAGACACCGAAAAAGAAGATGATGTAGAGAATGAAACCGAAGAAATATCAACCGAGGCAGAAAGTCTTGAGGCAGTTATTTCCGAGGAAAATACAATAACTGAAACCGAAGCACCTTTTATTACGGGAGGTGAGAGTGATGAGTGATAAAAAATCTGTTTTCAAGAGAATACGAAACAGTGCCCTTATCAAAAATCCTCTGCTTTTTGAAGCAGTGGGGCTTTGCCCCGTTGTTGCCATTGCAACATCTGTTCAATCTTCATTATTTCTTGCGGTAATCACCGCCATTGAAATGATTCTTTGTGAGGTTTTAGCATCACTGTTACTTAAAAATGTACGTCGCTATTGGCGAGTTGCACTCTATGTTATATTTGGAATAATCGTGATTTTCCCCATAACCTTTATGACAAACCGATTTTTCCCCGACCTTTCAATGAATATCGGTGTTTATCTGCCCCTTATGGCTGTTAACTCACTTATTGCTCTTCACTGTGAAAGAGTTGCAGTAAAAAACAATGTGAAAGATAGTTTTATTGATGCATTATCCGCATCTTTAAGCTATGGCATAGTTGCAATCATTGTGGGATTTTTGCGAGAAATATTAGGAAACGGAACTCTCTTGGGGCACAGCCTTAATATTCCCGTAAAATTTACGGCTTTGCTTATGCCATTCGGAGGATTAATCCTTTTAGGTTTTCTTGCGGCAGGGCTCAAAGGATTTCTCAACAAAAAATATCCCGACTCCAATCCTGACAAAGCCTTTGACCAGTCAGAAATTCGCCGTTCACTCCGTGGCACTCTCAAAGAGCTTATGAATGACGAATTCAACCCCTACGGTGAAGAAAATGATGCCGAAGCCGTTTTTGTACGCACCAAAAAGGAACGCAAGAAAAAAGCGGAGGCAGAAATCAAAGAAAAAACAAAAAAAGTTAAAAAGAGTCGTCCTCACAAAAAGCAGACTGAGAATACAACTGAAATTGAAATTACTTCTGAACAGACAGAAGTTATCAGTGAAAGCCGTACTTATCTTGATGATTTCTCAGATATGCTTTCGGAACTTGAAGAATATAAAAACCGCAACAATGGTGAAGATACTACTGACGGAGGTGACGGTGAATGAATATGTTTTTAAACCTTATTTCAGCGGCACTTTACGTAATGCTTTTTCAAAATCTAATTTTCAATGCAGGTTACGGCTTAAGCGAAGCGGTTAGAATGAGTGCAAAGCCCCGTCAGCTTGTTCCTATGGCAATTTTCATCACATATTTTTCAACGATTGTATCTGCAATTTGCACATTACTTGATGAAATTGAATTTATACACAAGCAAGGTGAATTTCTACATTCACTCGTTTTTGCAGGTGTACTTTTAGGTGTATATGTTGTCACTATGGCCGTTGTTCTTGTTTACGGAAAGGTTTCACCCCGAACAATAAGAAGAATAGGCATAGCCGCATTCAATACACTTGTTCTTGCAATACCTTTTGTAAACTACCGTTCAGGCTTTACGGTTTTTGAATCAATCGGTTCAGGCATTGGTGCAGGTATTGCATATATTGTAGCAGTTTTGCTTATTAACGGCGGTCTTAAACGCCTTGATATGAATAAATCAATCCCCCGTTGCTTTAAGGGAACACCTGCGATGTTTATTTACACCGCACTTCTTTCTCTTGCATTCACGGGAATTTCAGGAACTTCGGTGTTTATTTAATGGCTAAAAATGAAAACTCACCCCGCAAATTAAAGGGGTATTATCCTTTTTCAAAAAAATATCCTTCACGTCGTGGCAACCAGAGTGTGAGCACAAGCCCTAAGGCGAAAATAAGAGAACGCAATAAGAAAATTCTTATCTGCGTGCTTTTGTGTTGCATTTTTATTTCTGCATTTGTTTTTGTGAAATTCTGCTATAATTTGACAACCCGTCCACTTGCCGACAATAACGAAGTCCCCCCGCAGATTATTACAAATACAGATATTGGCACAGTACGTGCAATTCATATTGACAACTCTATGCTCGGCGAAATCTCTGACCTTTCAAAAGCACTTGAAGATGCAAAAAAGAATGGTTTTAACGCAGTTGTTCTTGATTTGAAAATGCGTGACGGCACACTCAACTACCACTCATCACTTCTTAAAAATGCCGACAATAAAGACCTTAATAAAGTTGATAATATCATAATAGAAAAAATCAAATCTGAGGGATTTATAATCATTGCACGAGTTTTCTGTTTTGAGGATTCAACTGCACCGCAAAGAATAAATGCATATGTATATGAAGACGTTGAAAAGACAAAAATCTGGTTTGATTCCCCCGCTATTTTCGACGGAAAAGTGTGGCTTGACCCTACAAATGAACGTGCACAAGCCTATCTTTGCAACGTAATTGACGAAGTTATCGATTTAGGAGCGGACTGTATTTATCTTCAATCTGTTCAATTCCCTCAAGCGAGAGAAAACTCTATTCCCGTATATACAGAAGATGATACATTATTAAACCGTAACCTTGTACTTCTTCAATTTATTGAAAAGGCAGTTTCTACGGCGGGTAATTATCCGATAATTATAGGTATGCCCTATGAGGCTACCGACGGCGGTGATATTGAAAGATGGGGCGGTACTCTTTTTGATACTGCTGCGTCAATCTGCTCACCCGAAATTAATGTTACAACCGAGTCGGATTATGTGGAATTTATCGGCAACACATATGTTGTTATGAATGATAAGGTTAAAAACAATTTTTCAACAATTAAAGTCATTCCAACTGTTAAAAATCAGACCGAAAATCCTGATTTTTACAAAAATCTCAGTGAAAGCAAGGCAGAAAGCTATATAATTATGCCTTGATTTTACAAAAAGACTTGAAATACAATAAATTTTATTGTATTATTTATAGTGAATAAAAAACAAACGGAGGTATATTACCTATGGTATCAGCAGGTGATTTCAGAAACGGCGTAACTTTTGAAATGGATGGTAACGTTTATCAAATCGTTGAATTCCAGCACGTTAAACCCGGTAAGGGCGCTGCTTTCGTAAGAGCTAAAATTAAGAACGTTATTTCAGGCGGTGTTGTTGAAAGAACATTCAACCCAACTGAAAAATATCCAACCGCTTTCATTGAAAGAAGAGATATGGAATACTCATACAATGACAGTGGTCTTTACTACTTTATGGACCAGGAAACTTATGACCTTATTCCTATTAACGAATCTGACCTTGGCGACAACTTTAAATTCGTTAAAGAAAATATGGTATGTAAAATCCTTTCATACAAGGGTAATGTTTTTGGCGTTGAGCCACCAACATTCGTAACTCTTCAGGTTACACAGACTGACCCTGGCTTTAAGGGTGACACAGCAACTAACGCAACAAAGCCTGCAACTCTTGAAACAGGTGCAGAAATTAAAGTTCCGCTCTTCATTGATGAAGGTGAAATGATTAACGTTGACACTCGTACAGGCGAGTATATGTCAAGAGCATAAGGCAATAATATTTCTGATTGGAGGAAATAAAATAATGACAGTAACAGAAAAAGTAGCATATCTTAAGGGCCTTGTTGAAGGTCTTGACTTTGACAAAGACGATAAAGAAACAAAAGTTATCAACGCAGTTCTTGATGTTCTTGAGGACCTTGCACTTACAGTAAGCGACCTTGATGATGAAATGGAACTCGTTACTGAACAGCTTGATGCTGTTGACGAAGATTTAGCAGACCTTGAAGAAATCTTCTATGACGAATGTGATGATTGCGATTGTGATTGTGACGATTGCGACTGCGATTGTGACGACGAAATGTACGAAGTTGAGTGCCCCGCTTGTGGAGAAGTAATCTACTTTGATGAAGATATTATTCTCGACGGTGAGGCTGAATGCCCCGCTTGTGGCGAAACACTTGAGTTCGACTGCGAATGCGATTGTGAAGATTGCTGCGAAGACGAAGAATAATTTGTTTTTCACAAAAATTTACGGACTACCAATCGGTAGTCCGTTTTTTATTTGACAAGGAGCGCTTTATATTTATCCCCACAACTTCAAATTTGTATATTGTTATTGCAAACATGGTTACAAAATGCTACAATTACTTGTGGAGGGATTTATATGACAGATAATAAAAAAATGATGAAAATTTATTCTGTTATGTGGGGAATTATTGCCGTAGTTTATGGCTTATGGATGTCTTTATTTATGAGTTGGGACCAATATCCATACATAATTCCAACTGATGCAGATATGGCTTTACCCGCCGACCAATTTATTGCGAAATTTGACGGTATGCTTTATGAACCTTTGTATCAGAATGCAACGGTTTTTTGGCTTTGGGTAATTGGCTCAACCGTTTTGCTGTTCTTATATGCTTTATTTATTAGAAAAATTCTTTTTGCAGAGAAATTAGGCAAAGCAACAACCGTTTTCTGTGTTGCAAATCTTATTGCAGGGTTTGTTTTTATCACTTGGTATGGATTTTTAGATTTTCCGCATCAATTCGGCAATATTTTAACTGATGTTACCGCAAGTATGTTGGGTCTTCGCTATCCTTGGGAATTTAAATTGTGGGGTGTTCTTGCTTCACTTTCTATTTTTACAAATACACTTTATATGTACCGCAAAAATAACTATCAAGGTAAAGCAGGTGTAATTGTAACTTCACTCGGTTGTGCTTCAATTTTTGTCACTGTCAATGTTCCGTCAGCAGGACTTGACCTTGTTATGACTCCACGATGCTTGGGGCACTGGGCAACAGCATTGATTTTTGCGTTTTTAGGTGCGGCGGGAGTTATAATCTTCTTGTTCCACAAATGTAAGCAAAAGGATAAAAAATACATAATTGCAACAATATTCTTTATTGCCGTGCTTTTACTTATGCTTGTACTTTTAGTAACTGTGGGAAAGAGTGCATTTATTGAAAACTTACCCATGTGGGTGGCTTACGCACTTCTCTTTATAATCAACTTCACATCATTTTTTGACAAAAAAGAAATAAAAGAAAATGCAACAGTATAATTCCTAAAAAAATTACGGACTACCAATTGGTAGTCC
>JAZNZJ010000095.1:0-5156 GCA_045594885.1 Candidatus Fimenecus sp.
TGTATATTCTCGGGAAGTTTGCAAAGTGTATAATATGATGAGTCAACTCTTATGTAATATTCGCCCATTTCAAATCTTATAAGTGTGCCATGCTCGCAATACAGATTCTCTTCACCCTCAAACTGCCAATAAATCCATCTTTTTTTGCTTTTATTCAGTTCTTCCTGTGAAAAATACTGTGTATCTTCTTCTTTGAAATTTTCATTTATAACCAAATCACGAAGAAAACTCATTTCTTCTTGGGTGAAATCGGGAGTTACTTTATCATCATTAAAGTAATTGTCTGAAAAAACAATCTTTGACACCTTGGATTTTGTTGTGTCGGGGAAGTTATAAGTTTTCTTTACATAAACATCCGTTTCAACCGCCATATCCCAATCATCATAGAATGCCTCAATAACAAAATCGTCAGTACCGTTAAGAGTCCAATAATCATAATTACCGTCAGTTCTGTTTATTTTTTCGGTGACTTCATATTCAAAATTCCAATCACTTGACAACATTCTGTAATTACCAATACTGAATTCTTCTGCGATTGACTCTGACACATATGCTGTGGGCATTTCATTTCGATAATCTGCTTTTAGATTTTGAAAGCTTTTATTGGGTATCAATCCAATAATAATTATCGCCATTAAAATCACCACAAAAGGAACTGCTGTGAATGCCACAGTATTACCTATGATTGATTTTGTTTTTTCTTCCGCCTGTTCTTTCTTTATATTTTCTAATTCTTCTGTTGTTACCGTATTTGTGATTATTATTTCATTTTCTTCAAAAAAGCTTATTACAAGTAGAACTATTGAAATCAAAAGTATTATTATGGCTTCAGGGTCTAAAAAGCAATAAAGAAGATTCATCACCACAATTGCTACAAGTAATCCTCTTACAACATAAATGAGTTTTTTGTATTTAAGAGTTAACAATGTAAAAAGTGTAATGATTACAAATATTGCCAATGCAAAGGCATTTGCAATGGATTCATCATTTACAAACATTCCAAGCATCCAGAAGCCTACGAAAATACCCGGAAAATGCAAAAACAACATTAATGCGGAAACTATATAAGAGATTATTGAAACAATAAAAACTGATTTCCTCATAATTTTCACCTACGCTTCTTTCGAATGAATCAATGTAAGGGGTGTACCGTCATCATACTCCAATATATCGCCCGGTTGACAGTTAAGCTCACGGCAGATTGCTTCAAGTGTTGAAAATCGCACCGCTTTTGCTTTTCCTGTTTTAAGAATCATTTCTGTTTTTACATTCCAACCCGTTTGAAGACCACCATATTTGTCGTAGTTGTCAAAAAATTCGTCAGATTTTTCTTTACTTGCTTTTTCATAAGGCATATGCATACATAATGAATTTTTCAAATCTTCAATTTCCCAAGAAGTATCAATCATCAAGTCACAAAACGAAAACAAACCAACAAACAGAACGACAACGCAAGTAATTATTACAGCTGCTAATATTATTTTTTTCCATTTCATCATATCACTTCCAATTAAATATTTGTATGGAAATAGTAAAGTATTTCTGTTTCTGCGTCGTAGAAATACAGATTATAAGAATCTGGTTTCATCTCGAAATTTGGGTCTGCTAAAGTATAGTCATCTATATAGCAATAGTCTTTTGTTGAAATTATGCTTTTATCAAAATCATAATTTCTTACAAGGTCTCTGTCATTCCAATCGTCTGAAATTACATCAATCCACTCATCATAACAAGTAAGATAATATTTAAAATCCTCGACATCGCCTTCATCCATTTGTTTAAGATATTCATTACTTTCAATATTAGGCTTTTCAAATGTATATTTTGCATAAATTGTATAATCTTGCCACCAGCCATATTGATGGTAATCCTCAGAAACTGCAACACCAACTGAATTAATTACTGCATCTGTATAGAATTCGTCCGATACAGGTACAGTAAATAATAAAGATGCAATAATTATGACAATAATTAGAATCAGCATACTAATCCTCCTCGTATTCTAAAATATCACCCGGTTGACAGTTAAGTTCACGACAGATTGCTTCAAGAGTCGAGAAACGGACAGCCTTTGCTTTTCCTGTTTTAAGAATTGATAAATTTGCCTGTGTTATTCCTATGCGTTCAGCCAATTCACCCGAAGACATTTTTGCTTTTGCAAGCACCACATCAAGATTTATTTTAATTGCCATTTTTATTACCTCATATTGTAAGTTCGTTTTCTTCTTTAAGTTTTATTGCTTCTTCAATTATATTACGGACAATACGGATAATAAGTCCAATAAAAAATGCTGAAATTGATACAAATACAAAAGCCACATATCTTGAAGATGCCACAGCACTCACAATACCTACATAAAGGCACAAATATGAAAGAATGTTTAAAAATTTAACATTGTCATTTATAAACACTTTTTTCTTATTGATATTAAATAGAATTCTGTATAGCAAAACTACTGCTCCCCAACCTGCAGGAACTGCAAGATATGCAACAACCATCATAAAGGTGACATCATTTTCGTGATTCAGAAATTCACAAAGAAATGGCACAAGCCAAGGAATTGAAAATGTGAGCCCTGCCATTGCCAATGCAAACAGAGTTGTGAAAACAAGTGATAAAATAATAGATTTGTTTTCTATTTTCATGAAAACCTCTCCTTAAAATTCATTTCTTGATTATAAAATAGCACCATTTTTATCGTTTGTCAATAAAATTTTATTGAAATACAGAAAATATTGTATAAAAGTAACGAAAACCCCTCAGTCTTTTTCTGCAAAAAAGACAGCTCCCCTTTCAGGGGGAGCCGAGTTATTTTATTTAATCACGAATTACGAATTTATAATTACAAATTATTAATACATTCCGCCGCCTGCCTGAGCCATTGCTGCTGCAGCTGCTGCCTCAGCCTGTGGGTCAGGAATGTCTGCTACCAGTGACTCTGTTGTAAGCACCATTGCTGCAACTGATGATGCATTTTGAAGTGCTGAACGAGTAACTTTAGCGGGGTCAAGAATACCTGCTTCGAACATATCAACATATTCGCTTGTTGCAAAGTTGAAACCGTAGCCAACCTTATTTGAGTTTACGATTTCGTTTACGATAACTGAGCCTTCAAGTCCTGCGTTTGCTGCGATTTGACGAACGGGCTCTTCAATAGCCTTAAGAACAATCTTAACACCTGTTTTGAAATCTGCATCTTCTGTGTCGAGAAGTGCTGATGCTGCTTTGATTGCACCGAGGAGTGCTACACCACCACCTGCAACTGTGCCTTCTTCAACAGCCGCTTTTGTTGCTGCAAGAGCATCTTCAATGCGAAGTTTCTTTTCTTTCATTTCTGTTTCAGTAGCAGCACCTACACGGATAACTGCAACACCGCCTGCAAGCTTTGCAAGTCTTTCCTGAAGCTTTTCACGGTCAAAGTCAGATGTTGTTTCTGCAATCTGTGACTTAATCTGATGAATTCTGCCCTTGATTGCGTCCTGCTCACCAGCACCGTCAACGATGATTGTATTTTCTTTAGAAATCTTAACCTGCTTTGCACGGCCTAACTGGAAGAGCTGTGTATCTTTAAGTTCAAGACCTAAATCAGATGTAATTACCTGACCGCCTGTAAGGATTGCGATATCCTGAAGCATTTCTTTTCTTCTATCGCCAAAGCCCGGTGCTTTAACTGCAACGCAAGTAAATGTACCACGGAGTTTGTTTACAAGGAGTGTTGAAAGTGCCTCACCCTCAACATCTTCTGCAACAATTACAAGTTTTTTACCTGACTGAACAATCTGTTCAAGTACGGGAAGAATTTCTTGAATGTTACTGATTTTTTTATCTGTGATAAGAATGAGAGCATCGTCGATTACCGCTTCCATTTTATCAGTATCTGTTACCATATAAGGTGAAATGTATCCACGGTCAAACTGCATACCCTCAACAACGTCGGAATATGTTTCACTTGTTTTTGACTCTTCAATTGTGATTACGCCGTCAGCAGTAACCTTTGCCATTGCATCTGCAATAAGATTGCCAACATATTCATCTGCGGCTGAAACTGTTGCAACTCTTGCGATGTCTTCGCTTGAAGCAACGGGTTTTGCATTTTTAAGAACTTCTGCTACAACTGCGTCAACGGCTGCCTGCATACCCTTTTTAACCACCATTGGGTTTGCACCTGCTGCAACGTTTTTCATACCTTCACGCACAAGAGCCTGTGCAAGAAGTGTAGCAGTTGTTGTACCGTCACCTGCAACGTCATTTGTCTTTGTTGCAACTTCTTTAACAAGCTGTGCACCCATATTTTCAAAAGCGTCTTCAAGTTCAACCTCTTTAGCGATTGTAACACCGTCGTTTGTAATGAGCGGTGCACCGTATTTTCTGTCAAGAACTACGTTTCTGCCTTTTGGTCCAAGTGTGATTTTTACTGTATTGCTTAATTTATCAATACCTGTCTGAAGGGCTTTTCTTGCCTCTTCACCATAAATAATCTGTTTAGCCATTATATGTGTCCTCCCTTATTCTACAATTGCGAGAATTTCTGACTGACGGACAATTGTATATTCTTGATTATCCATCTTAACCTCAGTGCCTGAATATTTGCCGATAATTACCTTATCGCCAACCTTAACATACATTTCAACCTCGTGGCCGTCAACGAGTCCGCCAGGACCTACTGCCACAACTTCAGCAACCTGTGGTTTTTCCTGTGCTGCGGCTGCAAGAACGATACCGCTTTTTGTTGTTTCTTCCATTTCAGCAGATTTAAGTACAACTCTGTCTGCAAGTGGTTTAATTGTCATTTTATATTACCTCCTGAAAGATTAATAAATACAAGATTTTAGCACTCTCAACTTTTGAGTGCTAAATATATTTTATCCATTTTTTGCTAAAAGGTCAAGGGGTTTATGTAAATTTAATAATTATTTAACAATTTATATATAGATAAATTTGGAGGAATTATATTTTACTCCCTCGGTCTGCTTCGCAGACAGCCCCCTCAAAGATGGAGCGGAAAAAGTTAGACAAATTGGGGGTTGTAGAACTCTTTTAGGATACCCCCCTCAGTCAAATGCTACGCATTTGCCAGCTCCCCCTCAAGGGTGGAGCCCAAGATAGCCTTCCCCCTACGAGGGGAAGGTGGCACGAGCAAAGCGAGTGACGGAAG
>JAZNZJ010000096.1:0-34471 GCA_045594885.1 Candidatus Fimenecus sp.
AAAATAATCGGATAGAAATTTTTAAAACGATACATTGTATAATTAAAATAAACTGAAAGGATTTTATTTATAAAGCCATTAGCAATACATATATGAAGTTTAATTATTTATAGTTATTTAGTAGATACCATTGATTTACTATTTATTATTCTTTAGAACATCATTACCTCTTTATAAAAGTAATTGATTTAATAGTTATTTTGATGTATAATTATTCTGTAAAACATAGTGTTTGTGAAACGGTTTCACAGAGGTGTATTATGAAACATATTGATTATACAGGTATTCCATTAATTCTTCGAGATTTTCTCGTATATATGGATGTAATAAAGAATAAATCTGCATTGACAATTGAAGAATATTCTTCTGACTTAAAATTATTTTTACGATTCATTAAGCTTTACAGAGGTTTAGTCCCCTCTTCAGTAGAATTTAACGAGATTGATATTACGGATATTAATGAAGAGTTTATAAAATCTATTTCTCTCAATGATGCTTACGCATTTCTTTCTTATTGTAAAAACGAGAGAGATAATCAAGAGGCAGCACGTGCACGAAAAGTGTCAACTATAAGAACTTTTTTCAAGTATCTCACATTACAGAAAAGACTATTAGATGAAAATCCAATGCAAGTTCTTGATTCGCCAAAATTAAAAAAAGCTCTCCCAAAGTATTTAACACTTGAAGAGAGCCTTAAGCTATTAAAATCAATCGATAGTAAACATAAAGAACGTGACTATTGTATAATTGTATTCTTTTTAAATTGCGGGTTACGTTTATCTGAGCTTGTTAGTTTAAATTATAACGATATTAGAGATGACCATACACTGCGAGTTACCGGTAAAGGTAATAAGGAAAGAACTATTTATCTTAACAATGCCTGCCTTGAGGCATTTGCACAGTATATGGCAGTTCGACCCGTTGACGGTATCCCTGCAAATGACAGAAATGCATTATTTTTAAGCAGCAGAAATAAAAGAATAAGTCCTAAAACGGTGCAACATATAGTCTATAATGCATTAGAAAAATGTGGTCTTGAAGGTTATTCTGCTCATAAATTGCGTCACACAGCTGCAACACTTATGTATCAGCACGGTAATGTGGATGTATTAGTTTTAAAAGATATTTTAGGCCATGAAAATCTTGGTACAACAGAAATTTATACACATATTGTTGATGAACAACTTAAAAAAGCCGCAGATGCAAACCCTCTTGCAAATATCAAAATTGATGATTCTAAAGGTGAATAATTCTATCTGCGAGAAGTGACATAAAAAATGAATTTACGGCGATACATATAATTATTAGAGTAATAATTATCAAATATCTTAAAAAATACAGCCTTACGAAATCTTCGTTTGCTGTATTTTTTTGTGCAGTACATTCATATACAAGTTTACACATTTTTATACTTTCATTTGAACCGAAAATCAAAGCTGATGTTGTAATTGAAAAATATGGGTAAAACAAAACTATGCAAAATAATACACCTTGCAATTGATGAACATTATACATATATGAACTTAAATATCCAATAAAAACGCATTTTATAATTGGTATCAAAGCAACCAGAGGTGCACCCAGATAACTTGTGCCAATAAAATATGCTAAAAAAACTAAAATCATTTCACACTTTAAAAATGAAGTAAAAATTGATATAAATGTCTTATCACATAAAAATGTAATTATTTTTGAAAGATAATCGTTCATCGGTTGAATATCTGTGTTTTTATAAATAACACAACCTAAAACTATTGATAAAATTGCTAACATTAATAAGAAAATTTTAGATATTTCGTTTCTTATATTTATTGAAAAAACACGATTCTTTCTCTTATGAAATTTCATATTCAATTTGTTTTTTATTCGTATTTGCTTTTTCTTGTCCATAACAATTCCTCATTTATCTTTTTCTTTTTATATTTGCACCTAAAATTCCACCAATTGTTGAGAACACAACAATACCTGCAATCAATATAAAACAATGTGAATTAAGCGAATTTCCGGATGTAATCAACATAAAAATTAAAACGATTAAAGCATATAATATTGATGCAATTAGCCCCGAAACAATACCTTTGAATAGACCATTACGTGATGATATTAAACCATTAATCACAGCACCGACAAGAACACTGACAACAAAATAAACTAATAAAATTATTTCGGAATTCAAAACTGCCCTATTTGTCAAAATAAACGAAAAAATTACAGTGAGAATTAAACAAATAATAATACCAATAATGGCTGACTTAATAAAATTTAGAATAATACTTATAGATGGATTAAGTTCTTTTTTTCTTTTGTTTACTCGTTTAAGCATAAAAAATCCCTCACATTCAATAAAGAATATGAGGGTAAATTTTTTATTATGTATAAATTATTCTTCGTCTTTAGACTTTTTGCTTTTCTTTTCTTTTCTCTTTTCTTCCATAGCAGCCTTTGCAGCTTCACGTTCTGCCTGAATCTTTTCATTAGCTGTGTGGTTAACTTGAATAGCATACTTCTTGAACTTGATTTTAACTCTGTCTGAGCCTGTCTCAAGAACAATTGTATCGTCTTTAACAGCAACAACCTTACCGCAAATACCACCGATTGTTGTGATTTCATCACCAATCTGTGTATTCTCACGAAGTTCCTGCTCCATTTTCTGCTGTTTCTTCTGTGGTCTGATTGTTGTGAAATACATTAGAGCGAACATTACAACAATCATAATAATCATCATTGATGAGCCGCCTGCTCCTTCTGCACCTTCTGCAGGAGTGCCCATCATAGCAAGTGTGAATAAATTTGTCATCTGAGATAACCTCCAAATATAATAATCTTATATATTATACATAATTTGAATAATTTTTGCAAGATATATTTTTAATAATTATCAAAATATATTGTTAGATTCTAGTATCAAGTCTGTCAACGTATTTGTTATAAAACTCATCAAAAGAATCATTATCAAGTGCTTCACGTATTTTTGCCATTAAATTGTTATAGAAATAGAGATTATGCATAACACAAAGTCGCATTGCAAGTACCTCTTGCGCCTTAAACAAATGCCTTATATAAGCACGTGAATGTCTTTGGCATGTCGGACAATTACAAGTAGGGTCAATAGGTAAATCATCTTTCTCATACTTTTTATTGTTGATATTTATAATACCCGCATCAGTAAAAAGATGACCGTGACGAGCATTTCTACTTGGCATTACGCAATCAAAAAGGTCAACTCCCCTCTTAACTGCTTCAAGAATATTACCTGGAGTACCAACACCCATTAAATATCTGATTTTATCAACAGGCATATGTGGTTCAACCGCAGAAATGATTCGGTACATATCTTCTTTTGGCTCACCAACTGCAAGACCGCCAATAGCATAACCATCTAAATCAAGTTTTGCTATTTCTTTCATATGTTCAACACGTAAATCATCAAAAGTACAACCCTGATTTATGCCAAAAAGCATTTGATTTTTATTGAGAGTATCGGGCAAAGAATTAAGTCTTTGCATTTCTGCTTTACAACGAATTAACCACCTTGTTGTTCTTTCGCAGGACTGTTTTGAATATTCATACGTTGCAGGATTCTCAACACATTCATCAAATGCCATTGCAATTGTTGAGCCTAAATTTGATTGAATTTGCATACTTTCTTCGGGTCCCATAAATATTTTGTGACCGTCAATATGTGAAGAAAAATATACACCTTCTTCTTTGATTTTACGCAAAGATGCAAGTGAGAACACTTGAAATCCGCCACTATCTGTGAGAATTGGACCATTCCAGCCTGTAAACTCGTGCAAACCGCCCATCTCTTTCACAAGAGTGTCAGTAGGTCTTAAATGCAAATGATAAGTATTGCATAATTGCACTTGACAATCAATATCTTTTAAGTCGTAAGCAGATACTCCACCTTTAATTGCACCTTGAGTTGCAACATTCATAAAAGCCGGTGTTTGAACAGTGCCATGTACTGTCGTAAACTCACCACGGCGGGCATTTCCGTTTTTCTTTATAAGTTTATACATAATGTCTCCTTAATAAATGAACATACAGTCACCAAAACTAAAAAATCTGTATTTTTCTTTTACTGCTGTTTCATATGCTTCTAAAATTCTTTCTCTGTTATATAAAGCAGACACAAGCATTATGAGAGTGCTCTCAGGTAAGTGAAAATTAGTAAGTAGTGCATCAATGCATTTGAATTTATACCCAGGATAAATGAAAATACTTGTCCAATCATCAAATTCTTTCATTTCACCCTGTGAACTCATAACACTTTCTAATGTCCTGCAACAGGTTGTGCCAACTGCAACAACACGACCACCATTTTTCTTTGTCACATTAATTAAATCGGCAGTTTCTTTTGGAATGTGATAGTGTTCAGAATGCATTTCGTGGTCTTCAATATTTTCTGCTTTAACAGGACGAAATGTTCCAATTCCCACATGCAAGGTGACATAACCAATTTTAATACCTTTTTCTTGAATTTTTTGCATTATTTCATCTGTAAAATGAAGACCCGCTGTAGGTGCCGCAGCAGACCCTAATTCTTTTGAATAAACAGTTTGATAACGTTCTTTATCCTGTAATTTTTCAGTAATATAATGTGGTAATGGCATTTCGCCAACCTTATCTAAAACTTCATAAATATTTGAAGCATCATAACTGAATTTCGCTATACGATTGCCATTTTCTAAAACTTCTTCTATTTTACATGTTAAAATGCCATCACCAAAACTAAATTCAGTATCAATTTTTGCTCTTTTTCCCGGTCCTGTAATTGTCTCCCAACGGTCGTTACCAAGATTATTGAGGAGTAAGAATTCAACAACTGCACCCGTATCTTTTTTTATACCATACATTCGTGCAGGCAAAACTCTTGTATTATTTAAAATTAAGCAATCGCCGGGGTTAAGAAAATCAATAAAATCATAAAAATGCTTGTGTTCAATAGTATTATTTTCACGTGACAATACCATCATTTTTGAATGGTCACGTGGCTCAATTGGGGTCTGAGCAATCAATTCTTTGGGCAATTCGTAGTAAAATTGTGATTTTTTCATAGGGTTTCTCCGTAAATATATAGAAAATGTTAAAAATATTTGACACAATTGCTTTATAATGGTATTATAATATAGCGATTGAGGCGCAACAAAAATAAGTAATGTTTTTGAAACTCCCAAGGGTTTTTGATAAGACATAAAAGGGTTTGTTGCCGAAGAAAAACAGGGCTTGGGAAATGTTTTTTCTGGTTGTATTATTAACAGTAATATGACTGTCATCATTATTTGATGGAGTGCTTTCGTATTATGGCATATGTCAATAATACTTTGTATTTTTATTCAGTAATGGTGTCATAATCATTACTGATTTTTTATAACGAATGATATAATATCATTATTTGGAGGTAATTTCAAGTGAAAAAGTATAATGTTGGTGTAATTGGTGCAACTGGTATGGTTGGTCAAAGATTTATGACTCTTTTAGACAATCACCCATGGTTTGATGTAAAGGTTCTTGCTGCTAGTCCTCGTTCTGCAGGAAAAAAATATTCTGATGCAGTTGGTGCTAAATGGTGTATGGACGTAGAAATCCCCGCAACAATGAAAGATATTGTTGTTATGGATGCAACTGCTGACATAGAAAAAATTGCTTCACAGGTTGATTTTGTATTCTGTGCTGTTGATATGAAAAAGGACGAAATCAAAGCATTGGAAGAAGCATATGCAAAGGCGGAATGCCCTGTAATTTCTAATAACAGTGCCCACAGACACACTCCCGATGTTCCTATGATTGTTCCTGAACTTAATGCAGAGCATGCAAAAATTATTCCTGCACAGAGAGAAAGACTTGGTACAAAACGTGGTTTTATCGCAGTTAAATCAAATTGCTCACTCCAGAGTTATGTTCCTGCCCTCTTCCCTCTTTCAAAGTTTGGTATTAAAAATGTTCTTGTATGTACATATCAAGCAATTTCGGGTGCAGGTAAAACATTCCAGACATGGCCTGAAATGATTGACAATGTTATTCCTTTCATTGGCGGTGAAGAAGAAAAGAGCGAAAAAGAACCACTTAAGATTTGGGGTAAAGTTGAGGGTAATCAAATTGTTCCCGCAACATCACCAAACTTTACTGCGCAGTGTATTCGTGTTCCCGTATCAAACGGTCATATGGGTGCAGTATTTGTAAGATTCGAGAATAAACCTTCAAAAGAAGAAATATTAAATATATGGAAGGATTTTGCAGGTCGTGCACAGGAACTTGAACTTCCACACGCACCAAAACAGTTCCTTCACTATTTTGAAGAAGATAATATGCCACAGACAAAGCTCCAACGTGACCTTGAAGGCGGTATGGCTATTTCAGTTGGTCGTCTTCGTGAAGACACACAGTATGATTACAAATTTGTTTGTCTTTCACACAATACACTTCGTGGTGCTGCAGGCGGCGCAGTTCTTATGGCTGAACTTCTTTGTGCAGAAGGTTATATGGACTAATTTCCAATTAAGGAGAGTTTTATTATGAGTAATAATCCTATTTTTACAGGTTGCGGTGTTGCAATTGTAACACCTTTTAATGATGACTTAAGTGTTAACTATAAGTCACTTGAAAATCTTCTTGAATATCACATTAAAAATGGTACTGATTCAATTGTCATTTGCGGAACTACCGGCGAAAGTGCAACACTTACACCACAAGAACATTCCGATGTTATTAAATTCACTTGTGAAGTTGTTAATCATAGAATTCCTGTTATTGCTGGTACGGGTAGTAACGAAACTGCATATGCTATTGAGCTTTCAAATGATGCTGAAAAAGCCGGTGCAGACGCAATGCTTGTGGTTACACCATATTACAACAAATGCTCTCAAAGAGGTCTTATAAAGCATTATCAGGCAATTGCTGATAATACTTCAAAGCCAATCATTATATATAATGTTCCAAGCAGAACGGGTGTAAATGTACTTCCTACAACTTATGCAGAACTTTGTGAACATAAAAACATCATTGCAACAAAAGAAGCAAGTGGCAATATTTCACAAATTGCTGAAACAATCGCTTTGTGCGGTGATAAGCTTGATGTTTATTCAGGTAACGATGACCAAATTGTACCTTTAATGTCACTTGGCGGAAAAGGTGTTATCTCTGTTCTTTCAAATATTTGTCCAAAACTTGCACACGATATTCCCACACTCTATCTTGAAGGAAAAATCAAAGAAAGTGCCGAACTTCAACTCAAGTATCTTGACCTTATCAATGCAATGTTTATGGATGTTAACCCGATTCCTGTAAAAGTTGCTATGAGAATGATGGGCTTTGATGTTGGTCCACTCCGTATGCCACTTTGCGAAATGGAAGATGCAAAAACTGCTAAACTTGAAGCAATTCTTAAGAAATACGATTTAATTTAAATTATTTGTTGGACGTGAAAAAATGACAAGGATTATTTTAAGCGGTGCTCTTGGAAAAATGGGCAAAGCAATTACAAATTGTGTTGAAAACAGAAACGATTGTGAAATAGTTGCAGGTATTGACCTTGCAACTGCTGATTCTTCATTCCCAATATTCAAATCTTTTAAAGATATTGATGTAGAAGCAGATGTGATAATTGATTTTTCCCATCCATCAGTACTTGAAGATTTACTTAAATTTTCTAAAGAAAACAAAATTCCTGCTGTAATTGCAACAACAGGATTAAACGAACAACAGATTGCTGATATTAAAACTGCTTCAAATGATGTTCCCCTTTTTTTCTCTGCAAATATGTCAATTGGTGTGAGCCTTGTTTCTGAACTTGCTAAAAAAGCAGCAAAAGTACTTCAGGGTAGTTTTGACATTGAAATTGTAGAAGCTCATCACAACCAAAAAATTGACGCACCGAGTGGAACTGCATTAATGTTGGCAGATTCAATTTCAGAAGCGTTAGATGAAAAACCAATTTATGAATTTGACCGCCATTCAAAACGAATGAAACGTACAAAAAATGAAATTGGTATTCACGCAGTTCGTGGTGGTACAATAGTTGGTGAACATGAAATAATTTTTGCAGGACCTGATGAAGTTATTAAGATTTCACATTCAGCATATTCTAAACAGTTGTTTGCAAACGGTTCAGTTAATGCAGGAATGTTTTTAGTTGGTAAAGAACCTGGATTTTACTCAATGAAAGACCTTGTAAACGAATAAGGAGGATTTATAAATGAAAACAATTGATAATATCACAATGATTGAAAATGTAACACTTATTTCTATTAACGACTCCCCTGCTGATTTCAAGGTTGTTGCACAGATTTTTGAGATGCTTTCAAGTGCCGGAATTGATGTTGATATGATTTCACAAAATCCTCCACAAGGCAAAACGTCAAACCTTTCCTTTACAGTTAACGATGAGGATTTGGGTAAAGTATTTGAAACAGCATCAAAACTTCGTGAACTTCATCCAGAATTAAAACTTGCAATCAGTAGTGGTAACACAAAGATTTCAGTTTTTGGTGAAGGAATGAAAAACTGCCCCGGTGTTGCTTCAAAGGTATTCTCAGCAATCGCATCAACTGATGCAGAGGTAAGAATGATTACAACTTCGGAAGTTGATATTTCAGTACTTGTATATAGCCATGACGGTGATGCTGTTTATTCAGCACTAAATTCTTAAATCTAACAAAATTTAAAGGCTTACTGAGAATAATCAGTAAGCCTTTTCTTATATTAAAAGCACGTGGTCAAATTATTTTACAATCATTTTTCCGTCAGCATCAAAGTTGTAATATCCTACTTTGAGTGGTGTGCCATCTGCATAAGTGAAACCTGCTACTTGTTCTGCATTTAAATAAATTCTCTTATCCTTTGCAAGTTTGTGACCATCACTAGTGTAGTAGAAGTTGCCCTCAAATTCTACAAGATTATACGCCCTTACTCTTACATTGTTTTCATAGAAATAATCGCCTACAACACCATTTAGCATAATCATCTTGCCGTCAGCATCGAATGTGTAATAACCTGCCACAAGTGGTGCACCGTCTTCATATGTAAAACCTTCAACTTGTTTTTCAATCAAATAAACTCTCTTATCCTTTGCAAGTTTGTGACCATCACTAGTGTAGTAGAAGTTGCCCTCAAATTCTATAAGATTGTATGCTTTCACTCTTACATTATTTTTATAGAAGTAATCACCTACAACACCATTGTGCATAATCATTTTGCCGTCTGAATCAAAGTTATAATAACCTGCCACAAGTTGTGTACCGTCTGCATATGTGAAACCTGAAACTTGCTCTGCAGTTAAATATATTCTCTTATCCTTTGCGAGTTTGTGTCCATCACTTGTGTAGTAGAAATTACCTTCAAATTCTACAAGATTATATGCTCTTACTCGAACATCGTTTTTATAAAAATAGTCATTTTTAATACCTGTGAATTTGTCAGTACTAATGTAATTATAATGAATAGTTGCGGTATAAAGAGGGATATTGTCATTACCGATTTTAATACTATACCATTGCTCTGGTGTTCCCAAATAATACACATCAGTAATAGCATCACATAAATTGAATGCCCTTGCACAAATTTCTGTTACACTATCAGGAATGGTTATGTTTTTGAGACTTGTACACTCCATAAATGACATAGCACCAATATATGTTACACTGTCAGGAAAGGTTACACTTATAAGACCACTACAATGCCAAAAAGCAGCCGTCGCAATCGCTGTCACACTATTTGGAATTTTTATATCAGTAAGACTTGTACAGCCACTAAATGCTTGATGGTCAATCATTGTAACACTATTAGGCATGATTACACTCGTTAAATTGCTACATCCGGCAAAAGTATAATTCTCAATTTCTTTTACACCATACGGAATAGTAATACTTGTAAGGCTTGAACAGCCCTTGAAAGAAGAACTACCAATTGATTTTACACTATCAGGAATAGACACAGTTTTTAAATTTGAGCATTTATGAAATGCTGCATCACCTATTGATAAAACACCCGATTCAATTATAACAGATGTAATATCATCTTTAAACGAATACCACGGGCTGTGATTTCCATCATATTCAGTTTGGTAATTATTCATACTACCTGTTCCCGAAATGGTAAGTACTCCTGTTTCATCATTAAAAGACCAATTACCACCATTAGTACCCGTAATTGTTTCGGCGTGTGTAGTAACTGCTGACATTGAAATAATAGAGATTACAGTCACTACTGCTAATAATATTGATAATATTTTATTTGCTTTGATTTTCATAATCATCGCTCCTTTCGTATAGTAGTGCTTATAATTATAAAAACCTAACAAAACTTTTTAAAAAATTTTTAAAAATTAAAAAGTATATATATTCTTAAAAAACAACTCCCCTCTAATTGCTCAAGGGGAGTCACATAAGTGTTTTGTATTAAAATTAAGCTAAAATTGCCTTATAAAAGACTTTTTTACCCTTCTTAATGATTACATATCCTTTTTCAAAATCACTCTTAGAAAGTGCTTTAAACGGCTCTGTAACCTTTTCGTCATCAACTGATACACCACCCTGCTCAATAAGACGACGGCACTCGCCCTTTGACTTTGCAATGCCAGCTTTAATCATAATATCCGAAACTAGAACGGAATCATCGTTAAAATCGTCTGCAATGAGTTCTACTGTCGGCATATTATCCGTATTGCCCTTACCTGAGAAAAGAGCTCTTGCGCCTTCCTGTGCTTTCTGTGCCTCGTCTTCACCGTGAACAAGCTTTGTAAGTTCAAATGCAAGAATTTCTTTTGCAGTGTTCAACTGACTGCCTTCCCAAGAGTCCATTTTTTCAATTTCTTCCATTGGCAAGAATGTAAGCATTCTAATACATTTAAGCACATCAGCATCGTCAACATTTCTCCAATACTGATAGAAATCAAATGGAGATGTTTTATTGGGGTCAAGCCATACTGCACCAGACTGTGTTTTACCCATTTTTTTGCCTTCAGAATTGAGAAGAAGAGTAATTGTCATAGCGTGTGCATCTTTACCGAGTTTTCTACGAATAAGTTCAGTACCGCCGAGCATATTGCTCCATTGGTCGTCACCGCCGAACTGCATATTACAGCCGTATTTTTGGAAGGGCTCATAGAAGTCATAACTTTGCATAATCATATAGTTGAATTCAAGGAATGAAAGACCTTTTTCCATTCTTTGCTTGTAACATTCAGCAGCAAGCATTCTGTTAACGCTGAAACAAGCACCAACTTCACGAAGTACATCAACATAGTTAAGGTCAAGAAGCCAATCAGCATTATTAACCATAAGTGCCTTACCATCTGAAAAGTCAATAAAACGGCTCATCTGTTTTTTAAAGCAATCACAATTGTGCTGAATTGTTTCTTTTGTCATCATCTGACGCATATCACTTCTGCCTGATGGGTCACCAATCATAGCAGTACCGCCACCTATAAGTGCAATTGGTTTGTTACCTGCCATTTGCAATCTTTTCATAAGGCAAAGTGCCATAAAGTGACCAACATGCAAACTGTCAGCAGTCGGGTCAAAACCAATATAGAAAACGGCTTTACCTTCATTTACAAGATTTTTAATTTCATCTTCATTTGTTACCTGAGCAATAAGACCACGGGCAACGAGTTCTTCATAAACTTTCATATTTTCCTCCTAAAATAAATAAAAGTCCCCTGCTAAAATGCAGAGGACGAAAAGATTTCGTGTTACCACCTCAGTTTATCATTACCTCACGATAATGACCTCAACGAGTAACTATCATTACTCTGTACTGTAACGGGTACACCCGACACTCTCTACTACTATTTCAAAAGTGCAACTCCACGATGTATTTCACAAGCATTGCGTATGCCCTTTCACCAAACGGACACTCTCTGTAACTGCAAAAATCTTGTTACTTCTTCGCTTCAAAGTCATTGAGATTATTATACACAATTAAAAATATTTGTCAAGTCAATATTTCTTGGCATTTTCAATCATTTCTGCCGCAGTATCAAGTGATAACTGGGTAGCTTCAATTCCACCTATAATTCGTGCCAATTCGTGAATTCTACCATTATAATCAAGATTTTCAACTTTAGTGTAAGTCTTATTTTCACTTTCGGATTTTGAAATTAAGAAATGATTGTCAGCAAATGCTGCAATCTGTGCTAAATGTGTTACGCATAGTACCTGACGATTTTTAGAAACCTCTTTGAGTTTAATACCAATTTTTTGTGCAGCACGACCACTGACGCCCGTATCAACTTCATCAAATATTAAAGTTTGAATATTATCTTTTAATGCCAATACATTTTTAATTCCAAGCATAATTCTTGATAATTCGCCACCAGATGCAATCTTTGAAAGTGGTTTGGGTTCTTCACCCGCATTTGCTGAAATCAAGAAGTAGATTTCATCTGCACCCGTTTCATCAAACATTTTTCTGTTCTGAACAAATTTAAAAGAAATTGATGACATATCAAGAAAAGAAAGTTCATTTTTAACCCTTTCAATAAAGATTTCACCAAAATTCTTACGGTTAGCAGATAATTCTTTACTTGCTTCATCCATTAATACAAACTTTTTGTTTAACTCAACTTCAAGTTCTTCTTTAAGCTTATCAGAGAATGTAATTTCATCTAATTCTATTTGTGCGTTTTCAAGAAAATCGAGAATTTCAGTTTCAGTTTTACCATACTTTTTTGAAAGTTTAAAAAGTACATCAAGTCTTTCTTCAATCACATCAAGCTCATTAGGGTCAACATCAAGAGAATAGAGAAAACTATTAAGCTCACTTGCACAATCTGCAATATTATATGACATTTCGGCAATTGTATCTGACACATTATTTAATGTTTCATCGTACGCTGAAGCTTTAACAAGTGAATTTGAAGCTGTATTAAGTAAATCTGTAACACCTGAAAAATTATCATTGCCGTTAATTATTTCAACCGCATTATTAACAAGTGCGAGAAGTTGTTCTGCATTTTGCAGTACTTTTCTGCGTTTTTCAAGTTCTTCCCACTCACCTATTTTAATATCAGCATCATCAATTTCTTTAATTTGATAAGTCAAAAGGTCAATTTTTCTTGCTTTTTCGCTTTCATTTACGATTAAACTATCATATCTTTTTTTACAAGCACAATAATCGCTGTATGCGTTAAAATATTTCTCAAAAACATCTTTATTTTCTGCAAAGCTATCTATATAAGTATAATGCAATTCTTCATTGAGAAGATTGTGATTATCCATTTGTCCATGAACATTTATAAGCGATTGTCCAATTCTTTTAAGCATTGAAACAGTAACAGGTGAACCGTTAATTTTGCAAGAATTTTTACCATCAAGAGTAATTTTTCTTGTAATAAGCAATGAATTGTCTTCTTCATTTTGAATTCCCAATTCATTCAACACAGATACAACATCATCATTAATATTTACGAACAATGCAGAAACTTCGGCATTATTACTACCGGTTCTTATTAACTCACGTGATGTTCTCTCGCCAAGAATCGCATTAATTGCATCAATAATAATTGATTTACCTGCACCGGTTTCGCCGGTTAAAACATTAAGACCGTTATCAAAATCAATAACAGCCTCTTTTATAATAGCAATATTTGATATTTTTATATTAGAAAGCATAAAAATCAGCCTTTCAGCATTGCTTTGATTGAATCAATTACAGTGTTTGTTGCGTTCATTTCTCGGCATACAACAAATATTGTGTCATCACCTGCCAATGTACCGACAACACCATCAAGATGTATATTTTCTAAAGCCATACAAGCCGCATTAGCTGTACCCGGATAGCATTTAATAACAACAATATTCATTGCAGAATCGACTGATAATGTTGAACGTTTGAAAATTGCTTTAAAATTATCATTGCTGTTATCTGTTCTATCTGTAACTGCATATCGTGTTTCATTTTTACCATAATGCTCTTTTATGAGTTTTAGTTCTTTTATATCACGTGAAATTGTAGCCTGAGTAACATTAAAGCCATTACTGCTGAGCATTGTCAATATTTCTTCTTGCGTTGAAACATTATTATTCTTTATAAATTCCAATATAAGCTCATGTCTTCTTTTTTTCATAAGTTATATTCTCCTTTGTGACAATTTACTGTTGAGAATATCATAAAACTCATCAGATTTAATTCTTATAAATTCTGCGTAATACTCAGACTTTTTGATTTTAACTTCAAAATTTTCCGACAGAACAATTGATTTTTCACCATCCGCCGAAACACATATTTTCTGTCCATTCTTAGCAGATTTTACAGTAATTACTGATTTTTCATTAAATACGAGTGAACGATTCAAAAGTGAATGAGTACAAATGGGCGTAAGCATTATACACTGTAAATCTGGGTCAATAACAGGTCCCCCTGCTGACCAAGAATATGCGGTTGAACCAGTGGGCGTTGACAAAACAACACCGTCTGCACGATAACTATTGATTTTACGGTTATCGCAAAACACATCAAGGTCAATGAGCTTTATTTCACTACCACGGGCAATTGCAACATCATTAAGACAATATGTAACAGTTTCTTTACCGACAGAATTTTTAATTGATACTTCAAGCATCATTCGTTTATCAGTCAAAAAATCGCCTGTAAGAAGTTTTTCAAGCAAATTAAGCTCATTACCCTCAAGTCCCGCAAGAAAGGCCAAATTACCTGCATTTATACAAAGTACGGGCTTTTTATGTATTGCAGCCTGTTTGGCAGTGTTGATATATGAACCATCTCCGCCGATAGCAATAAGCAAATCAACATTTGAAAATAAATCATCAATAAATTTAATACAGTGAAAAGCTTCAGATAACTCATTTTCAGAGTTCTTATCAAAATAAAAATCTATTTTCAAACGCTCAAGATATGAAATTGTTTTTTTTGTTACATCAACTGTCTTTTCTCTTGTAAGATTTGGAACAATTCCGATTTTCAATTCATTCACCACTCAATACAGTATGGGATTTATCTACAATTTCATTTATATCATTTTCCGATATACTTAATAATTTTTCATCATTTTTTGATAGAAAAACAAGATATTCAATATTACCTTCAGGCCCTCTAATAGGCGAAAAATCAAGCCCCAACACAGAAAATCCCGTTTCATATGCGAAACTAACTATATTAGAAACAACTTCTCTGTGTGTGGTAATATCTCTAACCACACCTTTTTTACCCACTTTGTCTTTACCTGCCTCAAATTGAGGTTTTATCAAAGCGACAGACTGACCATTAATTTTTAAAAAATTGTAAAGTACAGGAAGTATTTTTTTTAATGATATAAAAGATACATCTATACTTGCAAAATCAATTTCTTCTGTAACGGTTTCATTAGTAAGATACCTAAAGTTAGTTCGTTCAAGGTTTACAACTCTCACGTCGGTACGCAATTTCCAAGCAAGTTGACCGTAACCAACATCAATTGCGTAAACTTTAGAAGCTCCGCATTGAAGCATACAATCAGTAAAACCACCGGTTGATGCACCAATATCCATACAAATACAGTTATCAAGTTTTATGGGAAAAGCTTTCATTGCCTTTTCAAGCTTGTATCCCCCACGACTTACAAACGGCATTTTCTTACCTTTGAATTCAATTTTATCTTTTTCCTTAACAGTATAGCCCGCCTTGGTTTCTTTTTGACCGTTCACATAAATTTCACCTGACATAATAATTGCCGATGCTTTTGAACGGGTTTCTGCAAAACCCAATTCAACTACTACTGTATCAAGTCTTTTCTTTTCAGCCATTTATAATCTCCAGAACTTTATCTATTACACTTTCACTATCAAGATGATATTTTTTTATTAGTGAAGAAACAGATGCATGAGGAACAAATTCATCATCAACTGCTATGTGCTCGTAATTTCCTTTAAATTTCTGTGCAAAAAGCATATCGGAAAAGCTTTGCCCAATACTACCCGACTTCACTGCTTCTTCATAAAAAAGTATATTTTTATATCCTATTGACAACTTAACTATAACGTCTTCAATTGGTTTTATTTTATTAAGAATTATTATAGAAACATGAATGTTTCTTTCTGTTAATTTATCAACCGCATTCAATATTTCTGCTGAGATTCTGCCATAAGTTATAACAAGAATTTCATTTGTTTTTTCAAAGTATTCATAATCGTTTTCAGTTGATTCAAAATATGAAGGTATCTGCGGTTCACTGCCACGAGGATAACGTATTACAGTAAGATTTTCTGCATTTTCAGAAGCATTTTCTAAATCATATTGCAATCTCTTATAAGTAAACGGTGAATAAACTTTAATATCAGGAATACTGTTCAGAAAAGATACATCAAGTACACCTTGATGTGTGACACCGTCCTCACCTACAAAACCTGCTCGGTCAAGTCCTATTATGACTTTTTGTTTCTGTAATGTTCCATCGTGTACCAATTGGTCATAAGCTCTTTGTAAAAATGTTGAGTAAACCGCAAAAACAGGAATCATTCCACCCTTTGCAAGACCTGAAGCGAATGTAACTGCGTGTTGCTCTGCGATACCCACATCATAAAATCTTTCGCTATATTTCTGTGAAAATTCATTTAAACCTGTTCCCAAAGACATTGCCGCAGTAATTGCACAAATTTTGTTATTATTTTCAGCAAGTTCACAAAGTTTTTTACCAAACACACTTGAAAAATTGGTTGAGCTTTCAGCATATGTTCCCGTTTCAACATCAAACTTTGAAATTCCATGATAAACACTCGGATTTGTTTCAGCAAATTCGTAGCCCTTGCCTTTAACCGTGCTTACATGGAGCACAACAGGTGCTCCAATAAGTTTTGCACTGTCAAGTGCTTCGCACAAATTTTCAAGGTTATGTCCGTCAATTGGTCCCATATACTTAAAACCTAAATCTTCAAAGAAAGTACTCTCATACATTGAAGACTTTATGTCGCTCTTAAGTTTTGAAATAAGACTCGAAATAGGCTTACCAACGAGAGGGATTCGATTAAGAGTTTTTTCAGTTTTTTCTTTTAATTTAAAATATTCAGGTTTTGAACGGATAACCGCAAGGTAACGAGCCATTGAACCAACGTTTTCAGAAATTGACATTTCGTTATCATTGAGAATAATTAATAGTCTTGTACCTGAACGACCCGCATTGTTAAGTGCTTCATAAGCCATACCACCGGTTAAAGCACCATCACCGATAACTGCAATTGTATAATCTTTTTTGCCAAGTTTTTTATTAGCCTCAGCAATACCTAAAGCAGCAGAAATTGAAGTACTTGAATGACCGCTGTAGAATACATCGTGTTCACTTTCATTTGGTGCACAAAATCCCGAAATGCCATTTTCAGTTCGTAATGTATTAAATTCTTTAATTCGACCTGTAAGTATTTTGTGAGTATAAATCTGATGACCAACGTCCCAAACAAATTTATCATTGGGCGAATTAAAGACCTTGTGCATTGCAATTGAAAGTTCTACCGCACCAAGATTTGACGATAAATGACCACCATTTTTAGAAACAGTATCAATCATAAATTGCCTTATCTCAGTTGCGAGAATTTCAAGCTCATTAATATTAAGTTTTTTTAAATCTGCAGGTGAATTAATATTACCTAAAAATTTAAAGTTTTCCAAAATATTTACTCCAATCAATTCTTTCTATCCACTAACATAAATGCGAGTTGTTTTAATGTTTCACTGTCATTATCAAATTGAGATAATGCAGATATGGCTTTGTCAGTATATTCTTTAACAAGTTCTTTTGATTTTTCAAGGCCAAAATATTTAACAAGTGTTGACTTATCATTTTTCTCGTCACTACCAACAGGTTTGCCGAGGGATTCGGCATCACCTTCAATATCAAGAATATCATCCTTGATTTGAAAAGCCAGTCCAAGATTCTCCGCATATTCAATTGCAGCATTAATTTTTTTTGCATCGTAGGTATTGCCTGCAAGACACCCTAAAACACAAGATGCTTTAATAAGTCCACAAGTTTTTAAAGAATACATTTGGCGAATTTCATCAACAGTGGGACTGGATTTTTCAAACTGCAAATCAAGTACTTGACCACCAACCATACCACTGATACCCGCAAAGCCTGAAAGATATGAGATTGCTCTAACTATATTTTCTGCACAAACATTTTCAGTATTTGCAATTATTGAAAATGCTTCTGTAAGTAGTGCATCACCGGCTAAAAGAGCATTATCCTCTCCGAAAGCAATGTGACACGCAGGTTTACCACGTCGCATATCATCATCATCCATACAGGGTAAATCGTCGTGAATAAGCGAATATGTGTGTATCATTTCAACGGCACAGCCAAAGTCAAGGGCAGAATTTAAGTTACCACCGGATATTTTTGCAAATTCAATTGCAAGAATAGGTCTTATTCTTTTACCACCATTAGAAACACTATATTTCATTGCTTCAAGAACAGTTGATGGCATATTTATTGAAAGAATTTCATCAAGTCTGTCAGAAATTAAATTTGCCTGCTCATTAACATATCTTTGAATATCAGTCATTGTTTTTGACCTCATTTATATCAATAATTTTCTGTTTCGCATCGTTTAACTTTTTCATACAGAATTCAGAGAGTTTTACTCCCTCTTCATAAAGTTTCATTGAGTCTTCAAGTGGCATTGAGCCTTCTTCAAGTTTTAAAACAATTTCTTCAAGTCTTTTTGTTGCTTGTTCATATGTCATTTTCATAAATTACTCCTCGATAATTTCTGCCATTGCTTTGCCATTAGAAAATTGTAAAGCAACTTTATCGCCTACTGATATATCATTTGCATCTTTTATAATGTTTTCACCATTTTTTACTATTGAATATCCCCGAGCAAGAACTTTTAAAGGACTTAATGTCTCAAGTCTTGAACAAAGCATAGCAAATTTTGATGAATATTCTGTTACCGTACTTTTAAAACTATCGTTTATTCTTGCGTTAAGTGTGTCAAGATACAATTCACAGTTCTCAATTATTTTTTCAGGATTTTGAAGAACTTGTGACTTTGTAAGTTTATCTAATTTATATTCTTCATCTTTAATCATTGCATCAATTGAATTATCAAGTGCCGCTTTTAAAGATGCAATATAATACCTTTGCTCTCTTGCGTCCGGTACTGCTAATTCTGCTGCTGCAGATGGCGTTGGAGCACGTAAGTCTGCAACAAAATCACAAATTGTAAAGTCTGTTTCGTGACCTACACCTGAAATTATCGGTATTTGTGAATTATAAATTGCATATGCAAGTTTTTCATCATTAAAGGGCCACAAATCTTCTGCAGAGCCACCACCACGAGCAATAATAATAGTATCAACATCTGTATAACAATTCATTTTTTCAATTGCATCTATAATTGTTGATGCGGCACTATCGCCCTGAACTTGAACACCTGCAAAAACTATTTCAGACATAGGAAAACGTCTTCCAAGAACATTCAGCACATCCTGTACTGCAGCACCGGTTGGTGAAGAAATAACACCGATTTTTGGGGGTAAGGTCGGTATCCTCTTTTTATGCTCTGCATCAAAAAGTCCTGCTTTAGATAGTCTTTTTTTAGTCTGTTCAAATGCCAATGCCAATGCACCGACACCATTGGGCTGCATATCATCAATGTAAAATTGGTATCTACCGTCACGTTCATAAATTGACACTCTGCCACGCACAATAACGGACATTCCGTTTTCGGGGCGAAATTTAAGTCTTGATGCGTTGCCTGCAAACATAACCGCACTGATTGATGCTGTATCGTCTTTAAGACTCATATACAAATGACCACTTCTATAATGGTCAATAAAATTTGAAATCTCACCTGTAACAAAGACATTATTTAGATTAACATCTTGTTCCAATATAGATTTAGCATAAAGATTCAATTGTGAAACTGTTAAAATAGGTTGTGAATTCATAGAACTAATCCTTTTTATCACAAATTGAAGAAAGTATTGCCACACCACAAGCATTGTCCGAAGAAAATGTGGGTTCTGCGAAATACGATTCATATTTTTGCAGTAACTTATTACGAATTATTTGATTTGACATTACTCCACCCGAAAATACAATTGGCAATTTTCCGTATTTTGAAATCAACTCATTTACTGTATCATCAAGTGCTGAATAAATATAGCTAAGACAGTAAGTGGCAACATCTTCAAATGCCGCACTGTTATCAATCATTTTTTTGCATTGATTTTCAACACCTGAAAGACTAAAATTACCATCACGGCGAAAAACTTTGATTTTTTTCAAATCTTTACTGCTATTATTTGCGAGTTTTTCCAATTCAGGCCCACATGGAAAATCAAGCCCCAACATAAGTCCTACACGGTCAACAGCTTGTCCTGCTTTTAAATCAAGAGAGTCAGAAACTTTTTCAGTATAAAAATACTTTTCATTAGGTTTCACAAGCAATGCTTGTGAAGTACCACCCGATATATGAAAAGCAATAAAAATTTCATTTAACAAATTTAATTTGTTCGCCGAATACAATGCCGCAACAATATGACCGTCTTGATGTGAAAAGTCATATAGTGGAATATTCATAGCATTTGCAAGTGAACGTGCAATTGATATGCCTACAAGAAAGCAAGGCATATAAGAATCAATTTCATTACAAGGCTTAACGGAAACGCCTATTCCTTTAATATCACCTTTAAATTCTTTCAACAATTCTTCAATCAAATCAGGTAACTGAACGGTATGATGAAAAACCGCATCACTTTGACGAATGCCTTTCTCACCGCTTTTAACCGGTAATAATTTTTTTAAGCTTTTTATTTCATTGGTTTCGTCATTGAATAATGCAACAGAGGTTGTATAATTGCTTGTATCAATCCCAAGAAAATAACTCATTCTTCAACATTCTCTCTTACATATTTGCCAAGAATTCCGTTGATGAAAGCACCATCTTCCTGTGTTGCAAATTTTTTGGCAAGTTCAACCGCTTCATTAATTGAAACACCGTGAGGTATTGATGGTACGAAAAGAATTTCACAAAGAGCAAGACGCAAAATCGCAAGACTCACTTTTGGTAATCTTGAAACACGCCACCCAACTGAGAGGTCATTGATTATTGAATCGATTTCACTTGAATGCTCATAAGCCATTTTTGCAAGAGAAAAAGCAAAAGTGCTTTCTTCAACCAATCTCGCTTCAACAGCATTATTGATTATTTCATCCATTGACAAATCATCATTAAAAATCTTTTCAAAAATGAGAGTAAAGGCTAATTCTCTTTCTTCCTTACGTGTCATAATTTCCTCCAAAAAAATACACTCCCCGTCAGAAAAAAGACTGGGAGTGTACTAAATTTTCTGCGGTTCGGTATGTATATACATAATATTTGTGTATATTGTACCACCTAATCCGCTAAAATTCAATAGAAAAATTGCTATTTTGCCTCAATGATTGTTATGTTTTCAGGAATTATGTTTGTTTTACTAATTACAATATCTTTAATCTTTATTAAGATATTTTCATTAACGACACCTTTTTCAAGAATTATTTCTATTTTATCATTATCAATAATTGCCAAGCATTCAGAATCAATCTGTGCTTTAATTGAGTTTTCAACATCACACTCAAACTTTATTTGTTCAGACAATTTCATTAACTGATTCCTTGCTGAATCTTTAGTTTCTTCATCATTATTTGAATCATTTATGATTTTTTCCAGCATTTCAGTTAAATTATCATGTGCTTTTGTACGGTTAAGCCTTGCAGTATTAAAATAATCATCGGACACTGAAGAGCTGTTTACAAGCTGTGCATCTCCTAAATTCACCTGTGTTTCAACTTCGGGTGTATCGTTCATATTTTCGGGTTTAGTGTAATACCAATTTACAAACACGGCTAAAGTCAATGCTAATATTAATGTCACTGTTAAAATCTGTTTTTTTCCAATCACTTTACTTTTCATAATTATTTCCCCTCTGCTTTTGATTTTGAAATTGAAATTCTTGCAGTGCTAATATTGAGTACTGCTGAAACTGTTGAATATATATTTTGTTGCACCACCGGGTCATCGGCACCTTCACAAACTACGGCAACTCCCCTGATTTTAGGTTCAATGACTTTCACTAATAATCCCTCATCATTATTATTCTGTTCAACTATCACATATTCACTGTCATAGGTAGAGTCACTTGTTTTATCTGTCGATTTGTTTGCATTTTTATCATTTTTTGCATAAACATATTCCGATGTTTCAGAAATAGTTATCATAACATTTGTTTTACCTGCACCGTCAATTGATTCTATTAGGTCACATAGCTCTTTTTCAAGATATTCGGAATAATCAAATGCAGAAACACTTTTTGTATCATTTAGATCTTCTTTATCGTCTTTTGCAAAGTCAGATTCTGACAACAGAATTAAAAATATTAAAACAAACCCAATGACAGCAACAATAAGATATTTTTTATTAGAATTACCTTTTTCAAAAATTTTTTTTAAATAATCAGAAGTCAAAAAACCTCCACCTCTAATCCGGATTCAATTTTTATTCTTTCTTTAACATTATCACAGGCATTATCATGGTCAATATCCAAATAAATCCCATTTATATTTAAATAGTTTTCTTCATCAATATAGGAATCAATTTCAAGTGATAAAATTTCAACTGACATTTCTTCACAAATGTTTTCAATGGATTTAGTGATAATTTTATTGTAACCGTCTTCAAATTGAATTTCACTATTTTGCTCTTCAAATAAATCGAATCTATAACTGTCAACAAACATATCATTCATTGGAATTATTGTATAAAATAGAATAAATATTGCACAGAATATATCTACTGACTTCTTTAAATTTGAATCAGATAACAGCAATTTCAAAATTGCCGTAACTGCAGTTGCACCGCATAAAGAAACAATCCAGATTTTAAAATTTTCCATCTTATCTACCCATCATTATTATTACGCCGGTCGATATTACCAAAACAAATGTTACAAAAAATAAAGTAATGTTCATTATTGATATTATTGTATTTAGACCATCAATTACATCGGTTATTTTATCAAGATGTAATAATGATGAAACCATTGAGCATAGTCCCAATGAAAAATACCAAATTAAAAGTTCAATAATAACCGGTAAATTTATTAAGATAATTACAATTATGACGAATACACCTAAAGTATTTTTCATAATTGCAAAGCTACTAAATACTGATGATATTGCATCACCTACAGCACCGCCTACAACGGGCACAAAGGCTCCAGAGATAAAACGTATTCCCTTTAATGCAAGACTGTCTGACGAGGTAGCGAGAATGCTTTGTGTAGTTAACAAGCCGGTATAAATAGTGGATAAAAATGAAATAATTATCACTAACATTCTTCTAATAGTTTTAATTATTCTATCTCTGTAGTTTTCAAATGAAAAAGACGACATAAAATTAAACGACAGAAGTGCACTTATTGAAGGTACAAATAATCTATCACCAACATTTGCTATCAATGAGGATAGAAAAATTGAAAATGAATTATATGTAACAGCTAAAGCAGGATTTTTTGAAGCAATAATAACCGCTGTCATAACCGGTAAATAAGCATTTACAAATACTGCGGAAGTTTTAATTGCTGCAGAAGTGTCAACCATTATTCTGCAAACAGGAATAACCACTACAGTCATAACAGAAAGTGCGCATATGTAATATATTAACTCTTCCGTTTTCGCATTCCTTTGCAAAAACGAAACACCAATTGCGGTCACTATAAGAGTAACTATTATAAGAATAATCTTATGTGAAAGTGCAATGCCTTTTTCAAAGCACAGTTCAAATAAAAAACCGATTACTCTTGTTGGTGATAAATTAAAAATTTTTTCAAATTCAATTTCGTCTATTCCTAGCTCTAACAGGTATTCTCTTGTCTGTGTATCAGTTGCATCCCATATTTTTTCTGTTTCATAATCCTGTGCATATACACTAAAGCTCATACTTATTGTTACTATAATTAATATGACAAGTGTTATTAAAAATCTTTTCATTTCATTCAACCAATTTTAGTGAAAAAGCAATCAAACTATTAAGAAGTGGCAAAGATAAATATATTATTAAAAATTTTGCTGTAGCCGAAACAATGTTTGCAATTGAATTTTCACCACTATCTTTTAATACATCACAAATATAATCGGATATAAGTGTAATTCCAACTACTTTTAATAAAAGCTGAATATGTGAAGATTCAATATTAAAAGCAGAAAGTGCCGACAACACATTAGTTATAAAATTTGAAATATCGTCAATTACTATTATAAAAACAAGTAGTACGACGCATATTCTAAGCATAAAAACAAATTCCGGACGATATGTTTTTAAAATTGTTGATAAGCAAAGATATACTAATCCTATAAAAGTAATTTTCAGTATTATGCTCATAAATTGAAAATTGAAGTAATCTCATCAAACACATCGGCAAGTTGAGGAATAAGCATTGCAATTATCACTATTATTCCTGTTAGAACTGTTAATGTTGCAAATTCTTCTCTGCCTGTTTTTGATAGCATTTGTTGTATTATAGCAACAATCAAGCCGATTGCAGCTATCTTTAAAAGAAATGTAATGTCCATTTTCACCATCATACTAAAAGAACTGAAATTACAAAACCAATACCCATAATCACAACACTTATTGATTTGCAATTTGTTTTTTCGCTTTGTTCTAATTTTGATAATTTATTTTTTAAAAATTCTTTATAAAGCTTACAATTTGATAATTGACCTTGCACATCTGATTTTCCCAAATTTGAAAAGAATCCGTTTATAAATGTTACATCTTCTTTATCAAATAATTTTGATTTATCATACGGTATGACTTCACCTGAAAAAATGTTATTTATTAGTAATGTGTGAATTTTAGGTATAAAACTTAACAGATAATAATTATCAGAATTTAATAAGCAATCCATCATTTTTTCAATTGTTGTGTTATTGTAATTTAACATAATTTCAATATTGTCAATCATCATTACACATTGTCTTATAGCAATTGTGTGTTTTTTGATATTATCAGTTTTATACACAGTTATAAAAAAACATATCGCTAAAATTATTATTATCATTATTATTTTCATTAAAAACCTCTTGTGAACTATGAATCGAACAAATCTCTCCCGGATTTTTGCTTGTTCCCAAAAAAACGATTTTGTCAAATCCGCCACATTCAATTAGATATCGTATTTCTTTTTTTCTCCTTAAATCCTCAATGTTACGTGCATGTACACTGAGAATAAAAATAACACCTGTATTCATACCTTCAATCACTTTATTTATTTCATCACTACCGCCTATTTCATCACAAATAATCACCTCAGGTGAAAGACTACGTACTGCCATCATAATTCCTTTGCTTTTTGGAAAACCAGACAATACGTCAACATTGGGACATGATTCAAAAATCCATTTTTTATCAGGAAATAATTCCTTTCTTTCATCAATTACAGAAACCTTAAAAAATCTTCCGGTTTTACCTGACGATAATTGATATGCTATATCTCTCAAAATTGTAGTTTTACCAGATGATGGCGGACCAACTATAAGAACATTTTTAATATCGTCTTTAAGTATAGTTTCAAACAATTTATCTGACGCGCCTACAATATTTCGTGGAATTCTAATGTTAAGGCAGTCAATATCCCTTACACTCTTTACATTCTCATAGTCATAAACTGCTGTTCCGCAGACACCAACCCTTGCACCATTAGGCAACGTTATATACCCGTTCAGTATATCTTCATAATGACTATGAACTGAATAACCACACATTTTATTTAATGTATCATCAATTTCGTTCTGGGTAGGAATAACGCAACCCGATGAATTGATAAAGCTTGTTTTACCTGAAGTAGTCAGAAAACTGCTTCCATCAGACGTTACAATTATAATTGGCCTATTACTTCTTAATCGAATTTCTTGAATTCTATCTATTGTTTTTTCATTAAGCTTATTAAGGTACATATTTATTCTGGGAGATATATAAGATAGAACAATATTAAAATTTTGATTTGATGAAACGCTCATTGAATCACCTCATCAAATATTATGATTACTTGTCCCCCATTATTACAAAACTTTCTTGAAATAGAAATAAGTGTATGATATACTAAATTATATTTGTTAATAGGTGAAAATAATGATTAAAAATTTAAAAAATTCATTAAAAGAAAATAAGTTTATTTTACTCTCCGGCGGTGCTTCATTATTCATAATTCTGTTGGTATATTTTTGTTATTCAATTATTCCTTTTGGTGACGGAATAATATACAGAATGGACTTATATCATCAATATGGACCACTTTTTTCAGAGCTTTACGACCGTTTAATAAGTGGCGAAAGTCTTATTTATTCATGGAACACAGGACTCGGCAGTTCATTTTTAGGCAATTTCTATAATTATCTTTCAAGTCCAATTTCATTTATCATTTTATTGTTTGGCCACAAAAATACTTTTGAAGCGGTTGCCGCTATGATTGCTATCAAGGCTGTGCTCAGTTCAATGTCAATGTCATATTATTTGAAAAAGTCACAGCAAAGCAACGGTCTCCCAATTGCTGCATTTGGAATTATGTATGCCTTTTGTGGTTACTTTATTGCTTATTACTGGAATGTTATGTGGATTGATGCTATGTACATTCTTCCGATGATAGTACTTGGTATTGAAAGAATTATAAATTCTGGTAAATGTAAAACCTACATTATCTCTTTGACATTAGCAATATTCTCTAACTATTATATCGGCTTTATGCTTTGCATTTTTTCATGTATTTATTTTATCTACTATTATATATGCTCAGCTAAAAAGCTTAATGAAAAGAAAAGAATTCATATAGACCGATTTGATTTTGTAGAAAAAATTCGAAATTCTTTTTTCTTTCAGAGCGGAGTAAGATTTGCACTTTCTTCACTTTCAGTCGGAATTCTACTTGCTTTTATGCTTATACCACTTATTAATATTTTAGGTGCTTCATCAGCGACTAAAGGTACATTTCCTGAAGAATACAAATCTTATTTCAATATATTTGATTTTCTCGCTAATCATCTTGCTGCATTAGAGCCAACTATTCGCAGTAGCGGTGAAGATGTGTTGCCCAATGTTTATTGCGGAATTTTAACTGCATTACTAATACCATTGTATTTATTCTCAAATAAAATTTCTTCTGTTGAAAAAATTGCATCTATTTCTTTATTAGGAATAATGTATTTTAGTTTTAATGTGAATTACCTCAATTATATGTGGCACGGATTCCATTTCCCTAATGACCTGCCCTATAGACAATCATTTATGTATTCATTCATATTGATTGTTCTCGCATTTAAGGCTTTCAAAAATGTAACAGAGTTTTCTAAAAAACAAATTTTAGGTGTAGGAATTTCACTACTTGCCTTTGTTGTCATTGTTCAGGAATTAGGCTCAAAGAATGTTGACGAAATGTCTGTATTTATTACTATCATTTTCACTATTCTTCACACAATTGTTCTTGGACTTATTACAAGTAAAAAAGCACAGGCTTTTGCTTTGTCGGTTATGGTAATATGTTCAGTTGCCGCAGAAACAATAACTGCAAATACTGACCATTATGTTGCAAATCAAAAGAAAACCTCATTTGCAAGTGATTACGATGATTTTAAAGCTTTACAAAATGAAATAGCCAGTACAGATGAGTCCCTATTTTATCGTGAAGAATTATCTAGCTTGCGTGCACGAATGGACCCAAGTTGGTACGATTATAACGGTGCTTCAATCTTTTCATCTATGGCTTATGAAAAAGTTTCAAATCTTCAAAAATACATTGGTTTATATGGAAATAAAATAAACAGTTTCACCTATAATCCTCAGACACCAATTTACAATTCAATGTTCTCATTGAAATATATTTATGACAAATCCGATTTGATATCAGAATGTGACTACTATTCAAAAGCTGGTTCAAATAATACCTTTACTGCTTATGAAAACAACTATATGTTGAATATTGCATTCCCTGTATCTTCACAATTAGCAGATTGGAATGCTATTGATTGCATGAATCCTGTTGAAACTCAAGAAGAATTGTTCACATTATCAACAGGAGTTGAAAATATTTTTAATCATATTTACGATTACAGTATCGATTATTACAATTTATTAAATATCGATTTTGATAGTAAGATTGCAGGTAAATTGTCACTTAATCGTATTTCAGAGGATGAGTCTTCATCTGCAATAGTTAATATTACTGCAGAAAATAGTAATAACATTTATGTGTATGTTTATTCAAGAAATATTGATACTGTAAAAATTACATCACCACAAATTGATACAAAAATGACCGTGTCTGACGGATACATTCTTGATTTGGGCAGTCATTCGACCGGTGATATTATATCAATTGAGTTACCGCTTAAAGATGACAAAGATTCTGCAAGTGTTGATTTTAATGTTTTCACAGTCAATAATGATGCTTTTATTAAAGGATATGAAAAACTAAGGAACGGTCAACTTGAATATTCGGAATTTGACGAAACAGTCATTAAAGGCAATTTCGTTGCAGAAAAAGATGAGATATTGTTTACATCAATCCCCTATGACAAGAATTGGAATATAACTATTGATGGTGAAAAAATTTCTGACGATGATATTCTTATTATTTCAGATGCTTTGATTGGGTTGAAGATTGACGAGGGTGAACATGAAATCACTTTTGAATATAGAATTAATCATTCAGGTATTTTGTTTGTTGTTTCATTTGGTTTTGGACTCTTATTGATTTTAGTTAGTATTTTAAAAAGTAAAAAACTTTTGATATTTAAAAAATCAAAAGATAATTTATGGCAAAGAACTAAAAATCCCCCTAATAAATTAAATAGTGATAATGTTGCTCACGATGATGAGATAATACATTTCAGTTAAAAAAATACGAGGTTTTAAACCTCGTATTTTTTATTTCAATACCTTATTTAAGTATTGACCTGTATATGATTTTTTACATTTTGCAACTTCTTCTGGAGTTCCGGAAATAACAATTTTTCCACCCTTATCCCCGCCTTCAGGTCCTAAATCAATAATATAATCAGCCGTTTTGATTACATCAAGATTGTGTTCAATTACAACAACTGTATTACCTGAATCGACAATTCGTTGCAAAACCTCAATGAGCTTGTGCACATCTGCTGTGTGTAGCCCTGTGGTTGGCTCATCAAGAATATATATAGTTTTACCCGTCGGACGTTTAGAAAGCTCTGTAGCAAGTTTTACACGTTGGGCTTCACCGCCTGAGAGTGTTGTTGCAGATTGACCGAGTTTTACATAGCCAAGACCAACATCATAGAGGGTTTGTAATTTTCTTTTAATTTTTGGCATATGGTCAAAAAATGCTAATGCTTCTTCAACAGTCATTTCAAGTACGTCAAAAATATTTTTTCCTTTATACTTTACCTCAAGGGTTTCACGATTATATCTTGCACCACCACAAACCTCGCAAGGCACATAAACATCGGCAAGAAAATGCATTTCAATTTTGACAATACCGTCACCTTGACAAGCTTCACAACGCCCACCTTTTACATTAAAAGAAAACCTTCCCGAATTGTAACCACGGATTTTTGCGTCTTGCGTCTGTGCAAACAATTCACGAATATCTGTAAAAACACCTGTATATGTTGCAGGATTTGAACGGGGTGTTCTACCAATTGGGGACTGGTCAATATTAATTACTTTATCAAGATGTTCAAGACCAAGCATTTTATCAAATTTACCCAATGGTTTTTTAGCATTATTCAATTCATTTGCAAGGTTTTTATACAATATTTCATTGATAAGTGAAGATTTGCCCGAACCCGACACACCTGTAATACAGGTAAAACACCCCAATGGAAAATCAACATCAATTTTCTTAAGATTATTTTCCTGTGCACCTTTTACAGTTAATACATTACCATTACCTTTTCTACGTTGAGATGGTACAGGTATTTTTCTTTCACCCGAAAGGTACATACCTGTGATTGAGTCCTTACAGTTAATTATGTCCTCAACATTACCAACACAGACAACCTCACCGCCGTGTACACCTGCACCCGGACCAATATCAACAATATAATCAGCAGCACGCATTGTATCTTCGTCGTGCTCAACAACAATAAGTGTATTACCCAAATCTCTTAAATGCTTAAGAGTGCCTAACAGTTTATCATTATCACGCTGATGAAGTCCTATACTCGGTTCATCAAGAATATAAACAACACCCATAAGTGATGAACCAATTTGAGTAGCAAGGCGAATTCGCTGACTTTCACCACCTGAAAGTGTTCCTGAAGAACGGGATAATGTTAAATACTCCAAGCCGACACTTTTTAAGAAATTCAATCTACTATTAATTTCTTTAATAATTGATTCCGCAATAAATTGTTCTTTTTCAGTTAATTTAAGATTATTAATAAAGTCAATAGCTGATACGATTGATAAATCACAGAATTCACTAATGCTTTTTCCACCAACAGTAACAGCAGTTATCTCTTTTTTGAGTCTTGTACCATTACATTCAGGGCAACGACAAGATGTCATTACCTGCTCAATTTCCCATCTTGCCCAATCGCTTGTCGTTTCTTTATATCTTCTTTCAAGATTATTGATAATGCCCTCAAATTCGGTGACATAAGAACCTGAACCATATATTGTGGAACGGTTCATTTTAAGTTTTTTATCAGTACCATATAATAAAGCATTAAGACCCTCTGTTGATATATCTTTTATTGGGGTTTTTAGTGTGAAACCGAATTCTTTTCCAAGAGCGGTGTAATACATAGCCGAAATCGAGCCTTTTTCGGCTTTTCCCCATCCACTTGCACATATAGCGCCCTCACTAATTGAAAGGTTTTTATTGGGAATTACAAGGTCAGGACTCACTTTTAAAAATGTTCCTAAACCTGTGCAAGTCGGACAAGCACCATAAGGATTATTAAAAGAAAACATTCTTGGAGAAAGTTTTTCCATACTAATTCCGTGTTCGGGGCACGCATAATTAAGTGAATAAAGATACTCCTTATCGCCTATTACATCAATTATTACATTACCACCTGAATGCTTAGTAGTAGTTTCAATTGAATCAGCAAGTCGTGTTTCAATACCACTTTTAACTACAAGACGGTCAACAATTATTTCAATGGTATGTTTGTAGGTTTTCTGCAACTTCATACCCTCGGTAAGTTCAGTCAATTCACCGTCGATTCGTGCTCTTACAAAACCCGCTTTTAATGCATTTGCGAGTTCTTTAGCATGTTCACCCTTTTTACCACGTACAACCGGAGAAAGTATCTGAAATTTTGTGCCTTCAGGTAAACTCATTACACTATCTACAATCTGGTCAACTGTTTGTTGCTTAATTTCTCTACCGCATACGGGACAATGGGGAATACCTATTCTCGCATATAAGAGTCTCAAATAATCGTATATCTCTGTTACAGTACCAACTGTTGAACGAGGATTTTTTGATGTTGTTTTCTGGTCAATTGATATTGCAGGCGAGAGACCTTCGATTGATTCAACATTTGGTTTTTCCATTTGACCAAGAAACATTCTCGCATATGATGACAAAGACTCAATATAACGTCGCTGTCCTTCAGCATAAATAGTATCAAATGCCAAAGAAGATTTACCCGAACCGGACAAACCCGTAAGAACTACAAATTTATCACGTGGAATATCAACATTAATATTTTTTAAATTATTCTCTTTTGCACCTTTAATAATAATTTTATCGTGTTGCATTTTATTACTCCGATTTAAGTTTTTCAATTTTATCACGTAAATATGCCGCATGTTCAAATTCGAGAATTTTTGCCGCAGCTTTCATTTCTTCGGTAAGTCTTGCAATGAGTTTTTGTTTTTCATCACGACTCATTCGCTTTTTACCCGATTTATCTCGATTTGATATTTCAAGAATTTCTCGTACATCTTTGGTAATAGTTTGAGGGATAATACCATTTGCCTCATTATATGCTATTTGAATTTCTCGGCGTCGATATGTCTCGCTTATTGCATTCTCCATCGATTTAGTAACAGTATCCGCATACATAATTACTTGACCATTAGCATTTCTTGCGGCACGTCCTATAATCTGAATTAGTGATGTTTCAGAACGCAAAAAGCCTTCTTTATCCGCATCAAGAATGGCAATTAATGACACTTCAGGAATATCAAGACCTTCACGAAGAAGATTAATACCAACAAGAACGTCAAATTCGCCAAGACGCAAATCACGAATCAATTCCATTCTTTCAATTGTGTCAATATCATAATGCATATATCGAACTTTTATTCCGTGACCTGACAAATAATCTGTAAGATTTTCTGCCATTTTCTTGGTAAGTGTAGTAACAAGGACTCTTTCTTTCTTTTCAATACGGATATTAATTTCAGAAATTAGGTCATCGATCTGCCCCTCGGTACTACGTACAGAAATTTCAGGGTCTAAAAGTCCGGTTGGTCGAATAACTTGTTCAGCCATCTGAACACTTTTCTCATTTTCGAAAGGTCCGGGAGTTGCACTAACAAAAATCTTTTGTCTTGTCTTTGCATAGAATTCATCAAAAGTCAGCGGCCTGTTGTCATAAGCAGATGGAAGACGGAAACCAAAGTTTATAAGACTGTCTTTTCTTGAACGGTCACCACCATACATTCCTCTAACCTGTGGTAATGTCACGTGAGATTCATCGACGAAAAGAACATAATCATCAGGGAAATAGTCAAGCAATGTAAATGGTGGTTCACCGGGTTTTCTGCCTGACATAATCGCAGAATAATTTTCAATACCCTTACAAAATCCCGTTTCTCGCAACATTTCCATATCATATTCTGTTCGTTGACGGATTCTTTGTGCTTCAATAAGTTTACCTTGTTTTTCAAATTCAGCAACCTGCAATTCCATTTCACTATTGATTTGTTCAAGAGCAGATTCCATTTTTTCAGGTGACACAACATAATGTGAAGCGGGGTAAATTGCAACGTGAGATACAACATTCTTCACTACACCGGTCAAAGGATTGATTTCACTTATTCTATCAATCTCGTCACCAAAAAATTCCACTCTAATTGCAGTATCATTTGAATATACGGGGAAAATCTCGACAATGTCCCCTCTTACTCTAAATTTATTTCTTATAAAGTTAATATCGTTTCTTTCATATTGGATTTCAACAAGTTTCGCAATTAAATCATCACGACTTCTTTCCATACCGGTACGCAACGATATAACCATACTCTTATAATCAATGGGGTCACCTAAAGAATAAATGCAAGACACACTTGCAACAATTATTACATCACGTCGCTCTGACAATGCTGAGGTTGCGGAATGACGCAATTTGTCGATTTCTTCATTGATTGATGAGTCTTTTTCAATGTAAGTATCCGTTGTTGCTATATATGCTTCAGGCTGATAATAATCATAGTAAGAAACAAAATATTCAACAGCATTTTCAGGGAAAAACTCTTTGAATTCAGCACAGAGCTGACCTGCAAGGGTTTTATTGTGTGCAAGAACGAGTGTGGGTCTGTTAAGTTGTGCAATAATATTAGCCATAGTGAATGTCTTACCGGAGCCTGTTACACCCAGTAGTGTTTGTTCATTATAACCCTTTTTAATACCATCAACAAGCTTTTCAATTGCTTGTGGTTGGTCACCCGTAGGCTTGTAATTGCTGACTAACTTAAACATATTTCACCTCACGTACATTTGTTCCCTTATTATACAATAAAGATGCTATAAAATCAATAATATTGTTGATAAAAAGATATAAAAAATTCACACAGTATTTTTTATATAAATTGGGGTTTGTAGGGGTCTTTTTATATGTACTGTTTATGGTAGGGCGGGGTCTTGACTCCGCCTTTTTAACATCCTCCCTCATTGAGGGAGGTAGCATTTTCGCAAGAAAATGACGGAGGGAGTTTGTTGTTATTTATATTACTCCCTCAGTCTGCTTCGCAGACAGCTCCCTCACGGAGGGAGCGGAAATACACATATTAAAGAGTTAGACAAATTGGGGGTTGTAGGACTCTTTTAGGATACCCCCCTCAGTCAAATGCTACGCATTTGCCAGCTCCCCCTCAAGGGTGGAGCCCAAGATAGCCTTCCCCCTACGAGGGGAAGGTGGCACGAGCAAAGCGAGTGACGGAAGGGGGCAAAGAACTCTACAAATTCAAATTTGTTTATCTAAACAAATGCTAACACTTACGCATTACGCATTCACAATTCAATAAACTCGTGTCCTATTCGTCTAATACTAATTTCACATTCAACTTCAAAAATACTGTTTTTCAGCACTTCGTCCATATTTTTTCTGTTTTTGTGGTAAAAATCTTTTTCACAAATATATAGCAGTCTGCCGAGCCCCATTGCATCGCTTTCATAATCGTTATACATTGAAGATATAAAGGTTGCGACTTGTTTTTCAACATATTCTTCCCCTCTTTTTTTATATTCTTCAAGAAGCGAATTTTTCATAGCACTACCCACT